>PMCB01000125.1 GCA_003153955.1 Dehalococcoidia bacterium
GTGACGGTAATCCGATTGCTTGGCCAACTGGTCGACTTCTTCCGGCGGCAAGCTCAAGGCTTTGCCCAAATCCCGGACGGCGCCGCGGATCATGTAAGTGGCGATGGTGCCGGTCAGCGCGGCGTGCTGCCAGCCCCATTTCTGATGGGTCTGCAGAATCAAATCTTCGCGGATACTGCGCGGGAAATCAAGGTCGATATCGGGGACGTTGGTCATCATATCGTCCGGCAGGAAACGCTCCAGCGACAGTTTGTATTGCAGCGGGTCTATGTGGGAAAGCCCGATGAGATAGCCGATGAGTAAAGAGACCGAGGAGCCCCGCCCCCGTCCCGGCGGGTTTTCCTCCAGTGTCAGGGACGGGTCGCTCAGTCCCTGTTGAATCATTACATCCCGCCCCAGTTTGATAACTTCGTGGTAGAGCAGCAAAAAGCCGGCCAGGTTATATTTTTTAATCAGGCGGAACTCTTCTGCGAGCCTTTGTTGCACTTCCGGGGTAATCGAACCGTAACGGCGGATAGCGGCCTCGTGGCACAGTTTCTCAAGATAGTCATCCTGAGTCAGTCCATCCGGCGCGGCATAGTCGGGGAAGCTGTAGCTGAGGTCCCTGGTGAGGTCCAGCGTGCAGCGTTCGGCGATTTTCAGGGTATTGGCGACAGCCTCGGGATAGGCCCGGAAAAGCGTTTGCAGCTCAGTCACCGGCCGGAGGTAGAACTCGGAATTCGGGCGGCGCTCGCGGTGAGTTTCCTCCAGACTTTTGCAATTTTGGATGGCGACCAGACAGTCCTGCAGCTGGTGACGCTCACGGAGATGGTAATGGACGTTGCCGGTCGCGGCGACTTTAATCCCGCATTCGGCGGCCAGCTCCATCAGTTTTTTATTGCGTTCGGATTCGCCGAAAACGAGGTTGCGATGCAGTTCCAGAAAATAATTATCCGCGCCGAACCATTCCAGGTAGCGGCGGATGAGGTTTTTAGCTTCCGGGAAATGCCCGCCCGCGACCAATTGCGCTAATTCGCTGTTGGGGCAGCCGCACAGGCAGATTAAACCGGCGGCGTGCTGCGGTAAAAGTTCCGGCGGTAATTCCGGTTCGTTGCGTTCGCCGGCCTGATGCGCGGCCGTAATCAGCCGGGAGAGGTTACGGTAACCGATGTTATCCTTGGCCAGCAATGTCAGGTGATAACCGCCTTTTAGTGTCAGTTCGGCGCCGGTGATGCCGTGCATGTCCAGCGAGCGGGTGAGCCGGGCAAAACACATCGCGCCGCAGAGGTTGTTGTGGTCGGTGAGGGCCAGTGCCCGGTAGCCGAGTTCTTTAGCGCGCAGCAGGAGTTCCTCCAGCGAAGAGGCGCCGTCGTGGAAAGAATAATAGCTGTGGCAGTGCAGTTCAGAGTACACTTTTTCTCCGAATAGTAATGAATTCTTAATTTTTACATGGATTGGCTTTTTTAGAGAGTGTTAATGCAGTCACAACGACCCATCACCTTGCCTCTTCCCTGTACATTTTGCCTTAACGGCAAAAGTATTTCGGCTTCGGCCTCAAGGAAGAGGCTATTTTATTATTCACAGAGGGGCTCAACGCCTACATTTGCTGCGCAAAGTACCATGGTCTCTAGAACTCCCTTATGTAGAGAGGGTTAACCGGAGTTTAAAAAATAATTAAGGTTCAGAAAATACGAAATACTAATATCGAAATACAAGACAAATAATCAAGACTCAAGTATCAAGTATCAAGAAATGGTTGCATTTATTTTTAAATTTCTGGATTGTCGGGTCAAGCCCGACAATGACAAACGTGGGAACATACTGACACTGTCATTCCCTCGAAGGCGGGAATCCAGAAAGTCCATCCTGCCGGCGGCCCTGCGGCCGATAGAGATTATCACTCTCCTTTAATCCCTCCCTGAAGAGGGAGGGAGAAGATCAGCACTTAGGCATTTAATAAGATTGGCGGTACCAGCTGTTGGCGATAAGGTTTTTGGAGAGGACCAGCCGCTGGCCCGAGGCCAGGATGACGGCATAATAAAGCCGCGAGACCGGCTCACTGCGCCACCATTCGTCATCGATGCGCCAGCAGTCTTCAACGGCGATAATTTTCTGGCGCCGTTTGAGCTTGACAAACGCCGGCAACCCGTCAGGACCTTCCTCGACCGCCAGCGGCTCAGGCAGGTTTACTGGCTTAGCGGTATCAGCGCGTAGCGTCTTTCCGGTATCCGCGACCACGGTTCCACCTCCTTAATCCGGTATAACTGAGGACCGCCCAGCCGGAATTCCAACTGTTTGACATCTTCCAGCAGGTTGTCCCGCGCCCGGACGCTGGTGAACAGGCTTTTCTGGTGCCCGTTGGGGCGGCCCAGGCCAGTAATTTTCATGCCGATTTTGCTCGATGAGCCCAAGCTGGGGCGAATTTTCCAGAATCAGTTTGATGCGGGATAGCGCGCCCCGGGTATTCATCGCCGGTTCTTTGAACTGAATGGTTTTCTCCCAGTGTTCGCCCATCCAGCTGCGCGTCCAGAGGTTGACGCTGCGGATGCCCATACCCTTCGGTTCAAATTTAGTGAAGGCATGTGAGAGCATTGCTTCGACGGCCACCATCATGACTTCCAGCAGGGCGGTCACCGAGGGCAGGGTTGTGTTTTCCTCGATGGTTTCTTCGATGAGGCGCGGGTATAAAGGGGTATCGTCGCGGCCGTTAGCCAGTTCCCGGATGCGCAGGCCTTCCGGTCCGAATTGCGCCTGTAAAGGTCCGGGCGCCAGCGCGGCGGCCTGCCCCAGGGTATGCAGCCCGAACTGATGCAGTTTCTCCTTGCTCTTTAGCGATACGGGCAGCAGGTCGCAGTTTAAATCTTTGAGGAAAGCCGACGTGTCTCCGGTGAGTATTTTGCAGCTGCCGGGGGTGCTGAAAGAAGCGGCCAGATATGCAATGAATTTGTTTTCGCCGATACCGAGATGCGCCTCGAAAATCTCAGGGACGGCAGCATTGACGGCGCTGACCAGAGCCGCATCCGAGCCGTAAAGCAGCTGCAATCCGTCCAATCCAATGTAGATATCTCCCAAATCGGCGCCTTCCACCAGCGGGCTGCGCTCGTCCAGCGCATCCAGGATCTTGTTGAAGGCCGAAACATAATAGGGGATATCGGCGTGAATCAATTCGGCCGCGCCGTGCAAAGACAGCGCCTGCTGGAGGGACATTTCCCGCTGCAAGCCTTTCAGTTCCGGGGAGTAGTCCATTACCAGTTTCTGCGAACCGACGGCCGCGGTAATGATGACCGGGTGCGATGCCAGGTCGCGGTGCTTCAGTTTTTCGCAGTTGATCGGGAAATGGGGGAGTAAAACACATAAGATTCTCATCAGTTGACCTCAAAAACCGGGTATGTATATAATAGTAGAACAAGTGTACTATTGTCAAGTATTAACAATAGTAACAAACGGGACAGTGTTCTTGATTTTCCATTGTTAGTATTGGCCCAAGAAACCTCACCCTCTGTCTCCCTCTCCATAAATGAAGAGGGAGGAGGTTGATTAGAGGGGCTGCGCCCCTCTAACTCAAGCCTTGCTTAAAAACTGGTATTTGCGAGTAGAGGTTAGTTAGGATTATGACGATTTGTAGTTTAATCTAATGGATAAAATGGATGTATGGGGCTGATATTTGAGCCCGATGTATTATTAAGTCAAAATGTGCTGATGGCTATTGTATAATAGTCGGGAGAAGAAAAAATGGCGAAAATTTACATCGGGACTTCAGGCTGGTCGTATCCCACCGGGGAAGGGACCTGGAAAGGTTTTTTCTATCCGCCGGGGACAAAGAACGAACTGGAGTTTTACAGTCAGTTCTTCAATACCGTGGAGGTCAACAGTTCTTTTTACCGTCCGCCGAACCCTGCTTATGTCGCGAACTGGGTAAAACGCACGCCGCCGGGTTTCCTTTTTGCGGTGAAGCTGTGGCAGAAATTCACCCATCCTGAAATGTACCGTGCCGCGGCCGGTGAGGAAGCAGTGATTTCCTACGATGATGTTGACTTGTTCCGGCAGAGCCTGGAGCCGATTGTGCAGGCCGGCAAAATGTGCGCGCTGCTGGCGCAGTTCCCGCCCAGTTTTATGAATAACAGCCGCGGACAGCATTTAATTGAAGTACTGTCCAGGCATTTTGGGCAATACCGTCTGGCAGTGGAACTCCGGCATAAAAGTTGGAGCGACGACCCTGCAACAGCCAATCTCCTGAAACAAAATAATATCGCCTGGGTGCAGATCGACGAGCCGAAATTTCAGTCTTCAATCGCGTCAGAAATACCTTTGACCTCGGATACGGCTTACTTCCGCTTCCACGGCCGGAACGCCGAGAAATGGTGGAACGGAAATGTGGAAACGCGGTACTGCTACGATTATTCCCCGGAGGAAATCAGGGAGCTGGCGGAAAAAGTTAAGGCCGCCGCCGCACAAACATCTTTGCTGTTTGCCTTCTTCAATAATCACTGGCAGGGATATGCGCCGAAGAACGCGACCGATATGAAAAAAGCGCTGCAGTTGACTTTAAGCGATTAGAACACAATCAAGGAAAGGACCTGCTGCACCAGATAAATCCGTCATGGTGTTATTCAAGCGCGTACTACATTATCAAACAGTGTTGAAACTTGTTGCTTGTAATCACCTGCCCCATAATATATAATGCGAAAATGTAAGGAAATATTTAGAGGAGTGAATCTACATGAAATTCTTGCAACATAAAAAGAAATTAATCGCTACTGGCATGGCGCTGATGTTATTTTCCATAATCATACTCCAGCTGGCCGGATGCGGCAGCAAAAAGACAACAACGGCCTCGACCACCACCAAAACGACGACTACGGCGGCAACAACCGCAATTAAAACAACTACAACCCAGGCGGCTGCTAATGTTGCTGTTTCCGGTGCGGACGAAACTGTCTCAATCTCCGCGCCGTCCGGATGGAATTTAAACGATTTGGGTTTGTACCCGAATGCGGTTATTGGTGTGGCAAACGACGCCAATTCCGAATATCTGATCGTCACCAAAAAAGCGAAAACGGATGTCAGCGCCAACAGCACCATTAATGACTATATGAACCTGGTCAAGAGCGTTTTCGGCCTGGTTGTAACCAATGGGGTCTGGGGCCAGAGTTCGAATGTAACCATCGGCGGGTGCTCTGGATTAGCAGTCCAATTGACCGGAATCAGAAAATCGAACGGCATCAGCACGATATATTACATCAATGTAGTAGCCAGCAAAGATTACTATTATAATATCTGCGGTTATACGGACGCCAGTTTGGCATCGGCCAATCAGGCACAACTCCAAACGATCATAAAGAGCTTCAAAGAAACGAATTAGTACTTTACAATCAGTAGTGAGAATTGAGAAAGCCCGCCGTGATTAAACGGCGGGCTTTCTTTTGTTTGGTTTCTGTCTGATGTTTGTTACTTTGCGTCCTACTTTGTGATCAATTTTTCTATAACCGGAATTAGTTTGTCCATCGAATTAATTGAATGATCTGCGTGCGGCGCCGGCACAGAACCCGGATGGTTTGAGAACCAGATAGTGTGAATCCCAACCGATTTAGCGGGGACGATGTCTTTCTCATAGTTATTTCCCACCGCAATACATTGTTCCGGCTGCAGGTTGATCCTTCTCAATATTTCACGATAGAACTCCGGGTCGGGCTTTTTAAATCCGAGTTCACGGGATGTGAACAAATATTGGAAATATTGGCGCAGATTCACCCGGGCCAGAGCGAGATCCATTAAGTCAGCATCGGAATCGACGGCACTGGATGCCAGGCAACAGATAAAGTTATTTTGCAGTTGTTGAAGCGCGTTACTGATGCCCGCAATTGACTCAACTTGCGGCCAGTAAGTCATCGGCCCCGGATATTCGGGTAAATCACGCATGACCGTGTCTCCCCAATCGAAGATAATGGCTTTGATTTTATTCATACATTTGTCCTTTGTTTATTATCGTTCAAATTGAATTTGATTGGAGGAATTACTGCATCTTGAAATTTGACGCTATGTAGTGGTCAAGGAAAAACGGACAGTCAATTAAGAGTTTATTGTTAATTTTTCGTAGTCATTCGGACTGAAATAATCGTTGAAAGAATGTAACCGTTCACTGTTGTAAAACATCTCAATGTAATCCACTATATCATGCTTAACCTCCTCGGCAGACATATTCTGCCAATTCAACAAAGATTCGTTTTTCAAGGTGCAGAAAAATCTCTCCGCCACCGCATTATCGAGGCAATTCCCCGATCTCGACATGCTGCTAGTAATACCATGGTTTTGCAGTAACCGCCGATACTCATCGCAGGCATATTGTATTCCCCGGTCTGAATGGTGAATTAAACC
>PMCB01000114.1 GCA_003153955.1 Dehalococcoidia bacterium
TTTACTTACGCACCCTTTAGTAATACGCGCGCGGAAATCACGATATCAGGATATTGGTCGGGAAGCCCAAATGCGGTTCAGCAAAACTTTGACCCTGGTATTTATACCGTTGTTGGTGGTGATGAGTGGGGTGATTTGGTTGTGGTTCATTTCACAGTTACGTCAACTATTACGTCGATGTCTCCTACAACATCATCAGTTGGCGCTACAATAACTACCTCACCGGTTATTTCTCAAACAACATCACCCCCCATAACAAATTTTAATGGAGTTACCTCAGCGTCATCTTCCTCTGCAAACAGTCTAAGCCTTTCACTCTCACTTAAATCGACCGCATATTCCCCCGGTCAGGAGATTTCTATCACCATCGATGAAAAGAATACATTTTCAACAGAAAATGTTGTTCCAATAGCTAACAAATGGCTGATAGAAGGATTGAGTTTAAATCCTTGTGGAACCAGTAAAGCTGCCGGTTATTCCTACGGAATAGCTATTTTCCAGGGGGATTATACCTTCGCAACTATTTCAAATGCGATCTCGCTTAATATTTATGACCCAAATGACCCTTGGTTGTGCGTCCCTTATCCCGGTACTATTGATGCATATGATTTTATGCCGTCCAGTGATATCGCTTCCCCAATCGATAAATCCAATCCTGGTCAAAAATCTTACGCGATGAACAACATGATTACGGCGACATCTTACTGGGCCGGTAACTCCCCAAATGAGATTAAACACAATTTTGAGCCCGGTATTTATTCCGTTGTCGCCGGTGATGAATGGGGCAATTTAGTTATTCTTCATTTCACCGTNNTTCCCACGACCTTACGGTCGGGGTTTTAACTTAATTCAAACTTCGTTTGCCCTGCATCTTGTGGAAAAAGTGGAAGATGCAGGGAGGATTCCATCCCTCGACCTTATGATCGGGGATTTTAGTAAGGTAGCTTAAAAAAGTGCAAAATAACGCCAATCATGTCGTATAAATAAACGGGCTGGAAAAAGAACTGTAATAAAATTACAGGGATTATAATGAATCTAGATAATCATAAATTTAAATTAAATCAATTTTCGATTTTTATCGTTATAATGATGGCATTTTTGCTGATTAGCCCGGGTTGTACTGGAACAAATAATTCTGAAATTGCTCATATTCAACACATAGAAGTGGGTTATTATCTTAATACTAATACCTATACCGAATACGCCATTAATGTTTCACTCGTACCGGTTGCAGCGCTTGCCAACAAGACATACAGCGTCGACTTATACGAAAAAGAGAAATTTGTTGAAACTACAACGGTGATTTGGGACGAATATGATATTAATGCTCACAATAACACAACGGTTTCATTTCCAATCGGTCTTCAAGAAGGGAGTACTTATTGGGGTAAAGATGTGAGCGACATTTATTCTATAATAATCCGCTAACAGGTAAGTTTTTACAATAAAATTATTTGGGTAAACAACTTTTCATTTCAACTATGATAGAAAGAGGAGTGCTTTCGCACTCCTCTTTCTATCATTCTTCTCGGGAACTGTCCCCGGGTCTATTTGTATCCCCTCGTATATTTCTTTTCCGCTTTAAACATTTCGTCCACCAGTTGCCTGGTCTCATCGATGGTGCAGACGGCGCTGGTCAGCGGGTCCAGCAAAATGGACTGGAAGATTTTGGTTTTGTCTTTTTCCATGAGGCCGCGCACCGCCAGTTCCTGCACGCTGATATTGGAGCGGTTCAGGGCCGCCAGCTGCGCCGGTAAATCCCCGACATAGCAGGGGTTGATGCCCTCTTTATCCACCAGGCACGGCACTTCGACGCAGCAGCCGTCCGGCAGGTTGGTAATCAGGCCTTTGTTCATGACGTTGGCGTTAATCCGGAAAGGTATCCCCGTCTCCAGGGAACGGATAATCGTCGAGCCGTACTCTCCGCTGTGCGCCGTCGGGAATTTGAAATCGCCCGAGATCTTGTCCCTTAATTCCTTGTCCGCCTCTTCATATTTCGGCCGTACGACCTTCCGGTTTAACAGGTATTTTTCCATCAGTTCCGGCCGTTTCTGGAAATACGGCACGTAAATCGACATGTGCATGCTGGACTCGGTGACAAAATACCCGAAGGCTTTCATCACTTCCGCCCGCACCACGTCCGGCCCCGCCCAGTGCGCGTCCGCCGCCGAATAAACCGCCGGGTCTTCCAGCTTCTTGCGCAGCAGCGGATAGGCGTCCTCGCCCTTCCATTTCAATTCCAAAAACCAGGCCATGTGGTTGATGCCCGCTACCCAATAGGAAACCTCATTGGCCGGGACGCCCATGTATTTCGCCAGGTTCGTTGCCGTGCTCTGGACGCTGTGGCACAGCCCAACCGTCTTGATTTTAGTGTAATCGTTGATTGCCCAGGTGATAATCGCCATCGGGTTGGTGTAGTTCATCAGCCAGGCGTCAGGGCAAAGCTTTTCCATATCGATGCAGATATCCAACATCGCCGGCACATGCCGCGCCCCGTAAAAAACACCGCCGGCATTAATCGTATCGCCGCGCCCCAGTTCGATGCCGTGAAAGGCGGTCGGGGACGGGTCCTGGACCGGTGTCCGCTGCCCCACTTTGATTGTCGTCAGCACGTAATCGGCGCCGTCCAGCGCTGCTTTCCGGTCGGTGGTCGCTTCGATTTTGGTGTTGTATTTATTCTGCTTCATGATTTTGTTCGCGAATGCCGCAATCAAATCCAGCGGCTCCTGCGCGATGTCCATCAGACAAATCGTGCTGTCCCTTAGTTCCGGGTAGGAAATGACATCCGTAATCAGATGTTTCGAAAAAGTGTGGCTGCCTGCGCCGATAAGTACTATCTTTGCCATTATTATCTCCTCAATTCCTTTAATTATTATCGCTAAGTATCTAGACCTTTGTATTCAAAACCGGATGCCCCATCGCTGTATAAGACTGTCAGCAACCTTCTGGATTGTCGGATCAAGTCCGACAATGACAAAGAAACATGATAGATTCAAGCTTCTGCTTGAATCTATCATCGCCGGCTTGTCATTCCCGACCTGATCGGGAATCCATATAAATAACTACAACATTAATTTTCGGATACCACCCAAGATAAGGATTATCTATTATTTGTAGCCCTGCACGTATTTTGTTTCCGCCGTGAGCATCTCATCGACCATCTTTTTGGTCTCATCGAGCGTCAGCATCGCCGCCGTAATCGGGTCCAGTAAAATCGCCTGGAAGATTTTCGTCCTGTCCTTTTCCGCTACTCCCCGCACGATCAGTTCCTGCATCCCGACATTGTTGATATTCAAAGCCGCGACCTGCGGCGGTAAATTGCCAACATGGCAAGGGTGGATGCCCTCGCCGTCCACCAGGCACGGGACCTCCACGCAGCACCCTTCCGGCAGGTTGGTAATCAGGCCTTTGTTCTTGACATTGCCGTAAATCACCGCCGCTTGGCCGGTCTCGATGGAATGGATGATAATGGAGCCGTATTCGCCGCTGTGGTCGACCGGGAACCTGAAATTGTCCGCCAGTTTTTTCTTGAGCAGCTCATCCTGTTCTTTATCCCGGGCCTGGTTGATGGCGATGTTGCTCTGATATTTGGCGCCGCTGGATATTTTATACTGTTCGATGGTTTCCGGCCGCTTGCGAAAATAAGGTACGTAGGAGGCGCAATGCCCGCTGGATTCGGTCACATAGTAGCCGAAAGTCTTGAACATTTCCGCCCGGACGATATCCGCCCCGGCATAATGCGCGTCCGACCCCGAATAAACCGCCGGGTTTTTGAATTTTTCCCGCAGCAGCGGATAGGCGTCCTGCCCTTTCCAGTTGAACTCCAGGAACCAGGCGAAATGATTTATTCCCGCCACCCAGTAGGATATTTCCTCGAAGGGCTTGTCGATGTATTTCGAAAGTGTTTTCGCCGTGCCGTAAACACTGTGGCACAACCCGATGCTCTTGATTTTGGTGTAATCGTTGACCGACCAGGTGATGGTCGCCATCGGATTGGTATAATTCAGCAGCAGCGCGTTGGGGCAAAGCTCTTCCATGTCATGGCAAATCTGCAGAATCGGCGGTACGTGCCGGATGGAATCAAACGCTCCCCCCGACCCGATGCAGGCCATATCCCCCTGGTCGACGCCGTATTTGAGCGCAATCGACCTTTCGGTGTCCAGATGGTGCACGCCGCCCACTTTCAGCGTAATCAGCACGTAATCCGCGCCTAACAGGGCTTTCCGGCGGTCGGTCGTCGATTCGATTTTGGTGTTGAATTTATTCTGTTCCACAAGTCTTTTGGCGAAAGCCGTCGCCAAATCCAGCGGCCCCTGTGCGATGTCCATCAGTGTAATCGTACCCTCTCGCAATTCGGGATAAGACATGATATCCGTAATAAACCGGCTGGAAAAGACATGGCTCCCCGCCCCGATAATTACAATCTTAGTCATTTTAAACCTCCCTGTATTTAATGCCCGTTCCGGTGTATAAAAATATTATGTTAACTATAACGAAAACGACGAACAATCCCGGAATGGAATCAATTATAGCCTAATCCGGCTTTTTATTTCCCGAAACTCTTTTTCACATCCCGGTCGATCCAGTACCGCGCCCCGAAATAACTCAACAGGCTGGGGCCGCCGGAACCCATCCACACCGAATGCCCCTGGGCCGCATACGCTTTGACCCACGGCTGATAGAGTGAATATTGCAGCGGCAGTAACAGTGACACGGCGTAATGCTGCCGTGCGACATGCTCGTTGGCGTCCCGAATGACCTTCTTCAGTTCATCGTCGTTTTTGGCAGTCGTCGCCCGCGGATAAAAAGAGTCGAACACCGGATTGCTGACATGCGCGAAGTTGGCCGCGTAGCCCGTCTGGAATTGCGTCACCACCCGCAGCGGTGGTTTATTATGCCCCAACGGCCCGTAGGGGCGGTACATCAGCGCATCGTGTTTCTGCTCGATTTCCACAAAATTGACCCAATCGGCGGGTTCCATCACCTGAATCTCCATGTCGATGCCGATATCCGCGAAGTAGGACTTCACCACATTCAGCAGGTTCAAATCGCCGTCGCTGGCTGCCACGATATGGGTTTTGAAACCTTTCGGGAAACCGGCCTGGGCTAAAAGCATCTTCGCCGCCGCCGGATTATAAGCATATTCATCCTTCAATTCCTGCGGCCATTCCTCGTATGGGTAACCCCAGCCCTTCATCTCCCGGTTGGTCAGCGTAGAGGGGTAAGGTTCTACCGCGCCGCCGTAATATGATTTGGCGATGGTCGGCAGGTCGACTGCCATCTGCATTGCCTTTCTCACGCGGATGTCGTTAAACGGCGCTTTGTCGTTCCGCATCTGGACGGTCGTGGCCGGGTCGCCGGAAGTGACAATCATCTGTATTTCCGGGTTCGATTGCTGAATGGCCTGGGCCTGTTTATACGAAATCGAGTGAATAATATCGATTTTGCCGGCGCGCATTGCCGCGGCCGCTTCGGTTTCATCGGGGATAATCAGATATTTGATTCCGTCCACATAAGGCAGTTTATTCTCCGGGTGCCGCTCGTCGGTGGCCCAGTAATCGGGGTTTCGTGCCAGCGTCGCCGAACTGCCGGGAACAAAGTCCTGCAGCATAAACGGGCCGGTGCCGACGGCATGGTGCCAATCCCGAACATCGCCCCACATTCTAACGGCATCGGGGTTCTCCAAGCACTGCGCCTGGCTGATATTGTGCAGCGCTTCCATGATTAAATCCGGGTTCAGTGTCTTGAACTTAAAGACCACGGTGTATTTGTCCGAGGCCGTGACCGATGCGATGTCCTGTATCCTCACATCCGTCGAACGGTATGGGCTGGGTTTATCGAAGCCGCCGCCCAGGCCGTAGAAACGGTCGTAATGAAAAACAACATCCTCGGCGGTAAATTCCCGCCCGTTGGCCGGGGGCCGGTTCTGCCAGTGAATCCCCTTGCGCAGGTGGACGACATGCGTCTTCGGCTCCGGAAATTCCCAGCTCTCGCACAGGTTGCCTTTCCAGCTCTGGAAACGGTTGCCCCCGACTTTGGTATCCTTGACCGACGGGTCTAATGTCCAATCCGGCACTACCAATCTTTCCAGCCAGGCCCCGTAAATGCCGGTAGCCTCTCCGAAGTACGGGTCGAAATTCACAATATTCCGGCTGGCGCGCACCGTCAGTTCTCCGCCGTATTGCGGCGTGCCGAGTTTATCCCACCACCGTGCGGCATTGTTTTCCATAATATCTCCTTTAAATCCGGGAACCTGTCACAACATAGAATTCATCAGTTTGTGGAGGCGGCTTGCCTATCGGAATAACCGGCGTACACCGGTTAACTTTTTCTCTGTTTCAAAATCACTTTCAGCGTAAAGATTAGCGATATTTTAGCAGTGCCCATTAGCCTTGTCAAATAAAACAGGCATAAAGAATTAGTTAAATTTTATATCAATTCATAAAAGTCCGGGAATATCATGCTTACAAAAATATAACCGCTGGGAATTAAAATCTCGAGTTCTTAAAGAATAACTGATTTGAGGAGAGGGGAAAAGGGGTTCACTCAGGGCATCCCGAGGGCGTTTGCCCTCGGGATGCCCATAAAAAAGAACTTCCCTTCCCCGCGGGAAAGGGACTAAGGGATGGGGCGTTGTGTCTGCATTAGCCTTGTCAAATGAAAAAGGCACCAGGATAACAGTGACAATAACGGTATAGAAAATTGATTTTCAACTCAATCAATCGTGTAGGCTGACCGCTGAAAGCTGACTGCTGAGAATTGTAAGCTAACGTTAAAAAATCTCCCGCTTTATTTATTGAAATCCATTTTACACTGTGCTATTATGAGTCTAATTAATATGATTATTTCTTCAGTTATTCTTCGATAAGGGAAACATCATGTCTTATGTTGACGATTATCTGCTCGAGGTAAAAACTGTTGCCTCACTGATAAACCACTCTGCGATTGAAAAGACTATCAACATCCTGATCGATATCCGCGAGACAAAAGGACGGCTCTTTTTCCTCGGCGTTGGCGGAAGCGCGGGTAATGCTTCCCATGCGGTTAACGATTTTCGGAAAATTGCCTGCATCGAGTCCTATGCCCCCACCGATAACGTCTCCGAGCTGACCGCCCGGATCAATGATGACGGCTGGGAAAACTCCTTTGCGGCCTGGCTGAAAGGCAGTAATCTCACCGCCAAAGACGGTGTTTTTGTCCTATCCGTCGGCGGCGGCAGCCGGGAAAAGAACGTCAGTGTCAATCTGGTCAAAGCGCTGGAATATGCCCGGGAAACCGGCGCCGGAATACTCGGTATCGTTGGCCGGGACGGCGGTTATACTGCTGAGGTCGCGGATAGCTGTATCATCATTCCGGTGGTAAATGCCGGCACCGTCACCCCGCATACCGAGGCCTTTCAAAACGTCATCTGGCACCTGATCGTCTCCGACCCGCTGATGCGCATGTCGGAAATGAAATGGGAATCGGTTAAATGAGAATGAGCAACCGGACTAAAGCGGCCCGGGACATGGACATCGATATTGCCGAATCCCGGTTTATCGGCGATAACCCAGACATGCGGGCCGGACGGAGCGCGGGGTGCCATACACTGCTTATCGGAAAAATGCATTGCCAACTCTGGACTTTGATGTATAATGAGGGCGTCATACCCGAAGCCCCCTAGCCAGACCTCTTAGCTGCCTCCGATTTTATTTTAAGAGGAGAACAAGATGAAAATCTTTCTTGATTCCGCCAATACCAAAGAAATCGAAAAATGGCTCTGCTACGGCATTGTTGACGGCGTTACCACGAATCCCTCAATTATGCTGAAAGACGGCATTTATAACATCGAAGAAGGGGTTAAAAAACTGGCCAAACTAATCACTCCCCTGCCGCTCAGCGCGGAAGTTACCACCAATGATTTGAAAGAAATGATGGAACAGGCAAAGTGGCTGGCATCATTAGCCCATAATGTCGTCATTAAGATACCGGTAGAAAATGAATTCGGGGCGCCCTGTTTGGGGGTCATCAGTCAGCTTGAGAAATCCGGCATCAAGGTCAATGCCACCGCCATCATGTCTTTTGGACAATTGATGTTCGCCGCCAAGGCCGGGGCGACCTATGTCAGTCTCTTCGCCGGCCGCATCAATGACGAAGGCGGCAACGCCGCCGAAGTTATCGCCAATTCCGTCGCCTGGCTGGACGACTGGGATTTCAAGAGCGAGCTGATTGTCGGCAGCATCCGCTCCGCCGGTGATGTAATCAGCGCGGCTTTGGCCGGCGCGCACATCATTACCGTCCCACCGCAATATCTGGACAAAATCGCCGACCACAAATACACCCGGGTCACCGTCAAGGAATTTATCGCCGATGCCCAAAGCGCCCTCAAAATGATGGACAAACCAAAGAGTTAGACGCTGTTTAGGCGGATATATTTAGAGAAAGGTTAAACATCCTCTTTACTTGTTCTGAATCGCCCTGCCGTAAAGGAGGGTTTCTGACCTCCCTCCCTCTTAGGGAGGGATTGAGGGAGAGTTATAGGGATGGTATGCGAGTATTAACGAGGCGCAACCCGACCGCCCCGTCCTCAATACAATACCATCCCCGCATTGTCGTTCTTGAGCCCGCTGGCGAAATACTTTTACCGTTAAGGCAAAATGTACATCAAACTAATTTTGCCTCCATTTTAGCCACGAAATTCGATTCATTGCTAAAAATACCGGCCTTTACCACTGGACAAACATCCCGAAGATTGGGACACAATGCATACATACCGTTTACCCTTAAAATAACTGCTAAAAAGGTTTGAAGGGATAACTTTGTCCTAGCGAACGGGGTGGACCTTGCCTAAAATATTGTTTACGGCAAAATTGACTACCGGTAACTTACCCGTTCTGTGTACTTCTTCAACAAGATCAAAAGGAGCGCCAATTTCTTTCGCGAATGCCATCAGTTCTTCCTGAGGTGTATTAATAAGCTTGCGGATGGCGTCCTGCACTGTCCGAATATGGCGGACTGCTTCAACAATATTGCCTGTTCGTGCTTCACCTTTAGTGCGAATCATCGCCGCTCCTTCCCCAACACGGCGCAATGCCTCTCCCAGATCCCGGCAACCGCAAACAAAGGATATTTTAAAATCATGTTTCCATAAATGATAGTTCTCATCTGCAGGTGTTAGAACTTCCGATTCATCGATAAAATTAACACCGATAGCTTCCAGTGCCTGAGCTTCGACAAAATGGCCGATTCGGCACTTTGCCATCACAGGGATAGTGACTGCCGTCACGATTTTTTCCACAATAGTCAGATCAGCCATCCGGGCAACTCCACCCGCTTTTCTGATGTCGGAAGGAACCCGTTCTAACGCCATAACAGCGCAAGCACCAGCTTCTTCGGCAATCTTAGTCTGCTCCGGAGTGACTATATCCATAATCACCTCGCCTTTTAGCAATTTAGCCAGGCTTGTTTTAGTTTTCCACGTTCCTGTATCAACGAAGGAAAATCTCTTAATTTAAAGGTAGTTTTAGGCTACCGCTTGTTTTAGCGCCTGATCGAGATCCTGTTTAATATCTTCAACATTCTCTATTCCAATCGATAAGCGGATGTAGTCCGGAGTCACGCCGGTCTCTTTTTGTTCTTCGACTGTAAGTTGTGCGTGAGTCGTGGAGGCCGGGTGGATCACGAGGCTTTTTGCATCCCCGATATTCGCGAGGTGAGAGAACAATTTTACGCTTTGAGTGAATTTCTTGGCCGGTTCCAATCCGCCTTTGATCCCGAAGCCTATCAAACCGCCATATTGCCCTTTAAGATATTTTTCGGCAAGTTTATGGTTGGGATTATTTTCCAGACCGGGATAATTGACCCAGGCGACAGCCGGATGTTTGGTCAGGAAATGGGCAATCTCCAAAGCATTGGCAGAGTGCTGCTTCTGTCTTAACGGCAATGTTTCTAGTCCTTGCAGGAACAGGAAAGAGTTAAATGGACTTAATGCCGCGCCGACGTCCCTCAGCCACTGTACCCTGGCTTTGAAAATGAAGGCAACGTTCCCCATTCCGGCAAAGTCTTTAAAAACATCCCAGTAAACCAGTCCATGATAACTGGGGTCAGGTTCAGTATACTCCGGGAATTTTCCGTTATTCCATTTGAACTTGCCGCCGTCGACAATGATGCCGCCGATAGACGTGCCGTGCCCGCCGATGTATTTGGTGGCGGAAGTGGCCAGAATATCCGCGCCGTAATCCAGCGGGCGCACGATGCCAACTCCGACGGTATTGTCTACCACGAACGGGATACCGGCATCATGGGCAATTTTGGCCAGGCCTTCGAAATCAGGGACATCCAGCTTGGGATTGCCAATGGTTTCCGCATAAATGGCACGGGTATGGCTGTCTATTGCTTTCTTAAAGGCATCCAGATTTTGCGAATCAACAAATTTTGCGGTCCGCCCCAATTTCGGGAAAGTATAGTGTAAAAGTTCATACGTGCCGCCATAAAGATTGTTAGCAGCAACAATATTATCGCCGGGGCGTGAGACATTTAGCAACGCGAACGTAATTGCCGACTGTCCTGAAGACACCGCCAGGGCGCCAGTTCCGTTTTCAATATCAGCGACCCGGCGTTCAAAAACATCGGTGGTGGGATTCATCAGCCGGGTATAGATGTTGCCCAGTTCCTTCAAGGCAAATAAATTCGCGGCATGATCCGAGCTCTTAAAAACATAAGACGTTGTTTGATAAATCGGGACTGCCCGGGCGCCGGTAGTCGGGTCGGGACCTTCCTGCCCGGCATGTAAAGCTATCGTTTCAATTTTATAAGACATTTCGTTTTCCCCTTTAAATTTTGTTAATTATTTTCATAATGGGTTTTTATTATATTGTCGGCGGCTGGGGAGGGACTTCCTGGAATAACCATGTGCTCAGGTAGCGTTCGCCGGTATCCGGGATGATGACAACGATTAATTTGCCTTTGTTTTCCGGTCTCTTTGCTACTTCGATGGCTGCCCAGGTCGCGGCGCCGGAAGATATCCCGGCTAAAATTCCTTCTTCTTTGGCCAGTCGGCGCGCCGTCGCTCCGGCATTTTCATTGGTAACCTGAATAATTTCATCCACCACTTCCCGCTTGAAAACGTCGGGCACAAAACCGGCTCCAATACCCTGGATTTTATGCGGTCCGGGTTTGCCTCCCGATAATACCGGCGATGCGGCCGGTTCGACGGCGATTGCTTTAAAGCCGGGTTTTTTCTGTTTTAAAACTTCGGCAACACCGGTAATTGTGCCTCCTGTACCGACCCCGGCCACGAGGATATCTACTTTCCCATCCGTGTCGCGCCAGATTTCTTCCGC
>PMCB01000086.1 GCA_003153955.1 Dehalococcoidia bacterium
ACCTGCTCGAGTGTCTTGTGGTCCAGCTTCCGCCCATCGTTGTCTCGCATACCCAATATATTACAACAAAATGGAAGAAAAGGCTAGTTACTTATGAACTTGTTAGTAATTGTTCCTTACTCTCGATAACCGGTTTTTCTTTGGCGGGGACTGGGAATGGTTTGGGAGCGGACGTTTTTATCAACGATTCTATTTGTTTGATATCGAGGATTCTGACGCGTTTCTGCCGCGCCAGTTCCTTAACCTTCTTATCGATTTCTTCATCACTGACTAATATTCTCTGATTTATGCCCGCGTCATAAGCCTGATTGGAAAAATTAAAAATAAGGCTGCCAAGCAAATCTTTGCCGCTGTTGAGCGCAAAAGAAATGACAATCTTATTGTGAATCAAAAAATCATCGGCTTCAGCGAGCATATCGAAGACGTGCGCGACTCCGGACTGTCCGGTTATTTTGGCCGCCTTAGTTACATGATAGCCTTCCGCCTGCAGGTAGTTCGCGACCTTGTCTTCTATTTCCGGGCGGTTAGCGGGAGGCGTATCGTTTCTTTGGATGGTCATGGTAAATCCCTTTTTCTAAAATTATATTGGCGATACCACAGTTACACCGGGTGGTAATTCAGCTGCGGTCAGGTTTATTTACGGATGATATCAAAATCAAGTTTTTAGGACAGGCTGATTTTAACACTTACGGGCAATGTTAGCAAGAAATATCGTATAGATTAAGTTTATTTATTCCCGATGTTTCCCGGTTATCTATAATAATGACGTTGGGTATATAATAGTTATTACTAAACAATCAGGGGGTTATCGTGGCGAAAATTGTCCTCATCGGCGCCGGCAGTCATGTCTTTTCGCGTCACCTTATCACCGATATTCTAACCTACCCGAAGCTCCGGGACAGCACCATATCACTGATGGATATTTCTCAGGAAAACCTGGATCCGGTCGCGGCTTTTGCTAATAAATTGGTGCGACAGCAGGGTTTTAAAACCAAAATGGAGGCCACTACCAGCCGCCGTGAGTCCCTGGAAGGCGCCGATTATGTTTTTGTGACCATCTCCGTCGGCGGGCCGAAATGGACCCATGCCGACAGTAAAATTGCCGCGAAGTATGGCGTCCACGAAGGCGTCGGCGATACCCTTGGGCCGGGCGGGGTCTTCTACGCGGCACGCCACGTCCCGCCGATTCTGGAAATCTGCTGCGACATGGAAAAAATCTGCCCCGATGCCTGGCTGATGAATTACACCAATCCGATGGCGATTATCTCCTGGGCGGTCAGCGATTACACCAAAATCAAAAACGTCGGGCTGTGCCACAGCGTTCAGGGCACGTCCGCAGAACTGGCGAGATATATGGGGATCCCCAAAGACGAGCTGTCTTACTGGGTGGCCGGTATTAACCACATGGCCTGGTTCCTGAAACTGCAGTGGCACGGCAAAGATGTTTATCCCCTGCTGCGGGAGAAACTGAAGGACCCGGCGGTCTATACGGCAGCTTATGCGCACTGGGCGGGGCCGGATGTCGTCCGGGCGGAAATCTTCAAGGCCTTCGGCTACTTCAACACCGAGTCCAGCGTGCACATGTCGGAGTACACCCCTTATTTCCGCAAAAGGCCGGAATTGTTTGAAAAATTTAAGTTAAAATACCTTTTCGATGATGCCTGGATTACCCGGCGGGACACGGAAGACGCGGAATTTTTCCAGTTAATCAAATCCGATGAGAAATTCCCGCTCAGCCACAGCGGCGAGTATGGTTCGATAATCATCAACTCGATGGAGACGGGCCAGCCTTCGCGGATTAATGCCAACGTCAAGAACAAAGGTTATATCACCAATCTGCCCGCGGGCTGCTGCGTGGAAGTACCCTGTTTAGTTGACAAAGAAGGGATTCATCCCTGTTTTGTCGGCGACCTGCCGGCGCAATGCGCAGCCTTGAACCGGACCAATATCAACGTCCAGGAAATGGCCGTCCGCGGCATCGTCGAGAAAGATAAAACCAAAATCTTTCAGTCGATATTGCTGGACCCGCTGACCGGCGCCGTGCTGACCATCGATGAGACCCGCCGCATGGTGGAAGAAATCTTCAAAGCGGAAAAGGAATACCTCAAAGGCTATAAATAGGCAAGTCAATGGAGCAGAAAGTAATTTGCGCGTGTCCTAAAATCAAGTGCAAAAGACACGGTTTTTGTAAAGAATGCCGCGAACACCATCACTCGAAACCTCCCCGCTGCGAACGGCTGATAGAAAAGAGGTAACGATGCAGCAGTTAATTTATGACCCCGTCAAATCCGACAAAGTAATGACCATCGTCTGTTTTATATCCGGATCCGGCACCAATTACCGGGAAATCGCGGCCAGGAACCCCAATCATAATTACCTCGTCTTCACCAACCGGCCGGGCTGCGCCGGGCTGGCCATTGCCAAAGAAAATAAACATGAAGTGATTGTCCTCAGCCACATCTTTTATCTCAAGGAAGCCCGCCGTAAATACGGCGCGGGCAAAGTGCCCAGGAATTGCCCGGAAAGGGTCCAGTATGAGCAGGAAATTGCCCGTCTTATCGAAAATAAACTGGGACGGGAACCCGATTTAGTCTGCCTGGCCGGGTTCGACCAGTGGAATACCGACTGGCTGGTGGACCGGTACTATCCCCGGATGATCAACGTCCACCCTGGAGATACCACCAAAGGCTATATCGGGCTGCACTGGATGCCGTCCGCCCAGGCCATCATCGCCGGCGAAAGTTCCATCAGGTCGACATTATTCATTGCGGATAAATCCGAGGATAACGGGCCGCCGCTGGTGCAGTCCAAACCGCTGAATATCGCGGAGACATTAACCGGACTGGAAGCGCAGGGCGAAAAAGGGCTGACGGCCGCATTCAAACGCATCTCCGGTTTTATTGCCTCCCGCAGCATCAAAAACTACAACGATTTCCGCCAGCAGGCCGATGAGGAAATGCAGAAAGCGATGGGCAATATCTGCGTCCGCCTGCAGGACGCCCTCAAAGTCAAAGGCGATTGGGAAATTTATCCTTTCGCCATCCATGAATTAATCGCACACGGCAGGGTGGCGGTGGACGGGCGGCAGGTTTTCATCGACGGGAAGCAAATGCCCGTCTGGGGCTACCGGCTGGACGAAAATATATAGAGAGCCGCACATACATTGCATTTCGCGATTGCTGCAAATGTAATAAATAATGAAGTAATCGATTTTACAGAACGCTCTCCCTTTCGCGAAGGGGAGATACAGAGGGATTTATCCGCCATAATCTTCATTTAGCGTTCGCCCCTACTGGAGGGGAGCCCCCAGCGGTCAGCTTTCAACCGATGGAAATTATCACTCTCCCTTAATCCCTCCCTGAAAGGGAGGGAACTTCAGCTTACGGGCTCAAATTGAAGAACATGACCGCCATGTGCACTATTTCCGCGCCACGACACAGGCTATACCGAGTCCGCCGCCCCCGCAGATGGTTAATAAGCCGTATGTGGCATTGCGCCGCGCCATTTCATGCACCAGGGTGACCATGCGCATCACGCCCGTTGCGCCGATGGGGTGCCCCAGGGAAATCCCGGAACCGTTGACGTTGACTTTGTTCTCAATATCATCCGGTTTCAGCCCCATTAGTTTGATATCCGCCAGGGTCTGCGCCGCAAAGGCTTCCTGCACTTCAATCAGGTCTATTTCATTGATGCTCAAGCCGGCCTTCTTCAGGGCTTTGTTCACCGCAATCGGGACTGCGGGATAGGTCAGCGTCGGGTCGGCGCCGGCCACCCCGAAGCCCATCAAAGTCGCATAAACTTTCGCGCCGTGGAATTTGGCTTTTTCCGGGGTCATCAGCACCAGAGCCGCCGCGCCGTCGTTCTCGCTGGAGGAATTACCGGCCGTGCACACCCCGCCTTCATAAACCGGACGCAGTTTCGCCAGCGCTTCGAGGGAAGTATCGCGCCGGGGCGTTTCATCAGCTTCCAGCAGGACGGTTTTGCCTTTTTCCGTCATCGGAACGCCCACAACTTCTTCCTTGAATTTACCGGCATCCACGGCGGCAATGGCTTTTTGGTGAGAGCGCAGCGACCATGCGTCGCAGGCGGCACGGGAAATATTTTCGTTTTTCGCGGCGGTTTCCGCCCAGGTCATCATCGAGTTCAGTTCGCCGAACCTTTCGATGGGCTGATGCATCGGGCGCCCGCGCTGGATTCTATCGTAAAAAGGCAGGCCCCACAGCCCCAGGCTGCCGTGCTGCCGCGGGAAGAAACCCCATTTCGGGTCGGTCCGGCCGCCGACGCCCCACTTGATGAATTCACCGGGGATATAAAATTCGGCGCGGCTCATACTCTCGGCGCCGGAGGCCACCACCACTTCGGCGTTTTCCGTCTGAATTTGCATCGCGCCGCTCCAGATGGACTGCACGCCGCCGCAGCAGCGCCGGTCGACGGTCATGCCGGGGACTTCCACCGGCCATCCCGCTTCCAGTAAAGCCTTACGCGCCAGGTTCGGCGTCTCGCCGTTGGCATAAGCCTGGGAAAGAAAAACGTCGTCCACTTCGGAAGGTTTGACGTTAGCCTGTTTTACCGCCTCGTTTAAAACCAAAGCCCCCAGCTTTTCCACGGGGACTTCGCGTAGCATCCCGCAATAGGCCCCGATGGGGGTCCGGACACCGCCGGCAATGACTACTTCTTTCATGAAATGCCTCCTTCGCCAGCATAATTTGGTCGGTTGATGCCCACATTTTAATTCAAGAAATATGCGAATACAATCCGTTCTTAGGGGGATTACGCCTAAATGCTTACAGAACGAAAAATGCCAAGCTCCAAATACCAAATTCCAAATAAATTCGAAAAACCGAAAGTATCGAAATCCTTATCCTTCAGTTGAAGGACCTTCGGCAAAATCAAAAATTTGAATGCTAAACAATTTGCGCCCTCCTCAGTCTGAAAATCATAAATACTGTAGGGGAGGGTTTCGAACCCTCCCGCCACGTTTTGTCATTCCCGACCCGATCCGGAAATCCAGCCGCCAAAAACCCCTTAATCTTATCGGCCGGAAAACTTCTGGGTTATCGGGTCAAGCCCGATAATGACAGGGGATGATGTTATTTGATACGCCGGTGTGGATTGAGGAAAATGCAGGATTCCATTCTGATCCGCCAGAGGCGGACGAAGAATCTCCTACACCACTAAACAGGCAGGGAGACTCCTATTCGGCTTAGCTCCAGGACCTGCACTATGCTTCGGCCTTCGCCCACCTTAGGCGAACTGTTGTGTCAACTCCCTCCCTCTCAGGCCGCTAGGTCCCGGAGGTACGAACGGGAGAGGGATTGAGGGAGAATGATAATTTCTATCAGCCGTCCATTCCCCCGGTTTGTTCGTCCAGGCCGATTTTGTTACACTTATCATAGATATGAAGAAACAGCCGTCTACCATGAGAAAATCCACCCGCACCATTTCCGGCGTCACACCGGTCGCCGTGATGACCATGCCGGCGCCCTGCCCCGGGCGCTGCGTGTATTGCCCTACATTCGCCGCCATGCCGCAGAGCTATACCCCCGAATCGCCGGCGGTGCTGCGCGGCATCGAATGCCAGTTCGACGCAGTGAAACAGGTCAAAGTCAGATTGCGCAGCCTGGCTGACATGGGGCACCCCATCAATAAAATCGAACTGATAATTATGGGCGGCACTTTCCTGGCGACACCGGTATCATATCAATATCAGTTTATCAAAGACTGTTTCGACGCCCTGAACGGGACCGCCGCCGGGTCGCTGGCAGAAGCCAAGCAAATCAACGAAACGGCCGCCTGCCGCTGCGTCGGGTTATGCATCGAGACTAGGCCGGATTACTGCGGCGAGGCAGAAGTAAAACGGATGCTGGAGTTCGGTACTACGCGTGTAGAAATCGGCGTACAGACCCTGGATGACGATATCTACCATCTGGTCAACCGCGGCCACCTCGTGGAAGACGTGGTCCGGGCGACCGCGCTGCTGAAAAATTACGGCTTCAAAGTGCATTACCACTGGATGCCGGGGCTGCCCGGTTCGACGCCCGAGCATGATTTAGCGCTGTCCCGACAATTATTCGACGACCCGCGTTTCCGTCCCGACGGCCTGAAAATTTACCCGACAGTGGTCGTGGCCGGCACGGAACTGGAAAAATGGTTCAATGAGGGACGTTACGTTCCATATAATAATAGTACGCTGCTGGACCTGGTGGCAGACATCAAAGCCGCCGTGCCGAAGTACGTCCGCATCTCCCGCGTACTGCGCGATATCCCTGTGAAATTCATCGTCGCGGGTTATAAAGATTCCCTGCGCGGCCCGGTGAAAAAAAGGATGCAGGCGAAAGGGTTGGAATGTCACTGCATCCGCTGCCGCGAGTACGGGCACCGCATCGCGGAGGGGTGGAAAATCGGGGAGCCGGTGCTGAAAAGAATGGATTACGAAGCCTCGGGTGGGCATGAGATTTTTCTGTCTTTTGAAGATGAGCGGGAAACACTGTTCGGACTGTTACGCCTCCGCATCCAGAATGGCGCAATTCCGCTGACCGGACTGGAAAATACAACCCCGACGGCGATCATCCGGGAACTGCATGTCTATGGGGCTGAAGTGGCTTTGAAAAACCAGAGTCCGGATTCCGCCCAGCATAAGGGTTTGGGGAAGGCGTTACTAAAGGAAGCCGAGCGCATCGCCCGCGAGGAATTCAAAGCGCAGCAGATGCTGGTGTTGAGCGGGGTGGGGGCCATGGAATATTACCGCGCGGAGTTCGGTTATCAGTCTGCCGGGGATTATATGGCGAAGAGGCTGTAGAGGAAGAAAACTACCCCCCTGTCATTATCGGGCTTGACCCGATAACCCAGAAAGATAATAATATCAAATATGAAGTATTACTATGTTTATATCCTCGCGAGCAGGAGAAATGGCACCTTGTATATCGGTATGACAGATGATCTTATTAGGCGTGTTGACGAACATCGAAAAGAAGAGGTGCCGGGTTTTACCAGGACGTATCATGTACATACACTGGTATATTATGAGCAAGGTAATACCGCAGGTGCTGCAATAACTAGTGTAGTGTCTCAATAACAAC
>PMCB01000099.1 GCA_003153955.1 Dehalococcoidia bacterium
GAAATCAGGACGACAAAGGCGGTATTCAATAACGCGTAAATAATAAACGGCATCGTTTAAATAAACCACCCTGCTGCCACGATTAAAATCACTACGGCAGCGAAAGAATAAAGAATATAGGTGTCCAGGTCGACATCGTGCAGGTCGGAGATGTAGGTTGATAATCTTTGCACGGCGTGTGCTATCGGTAAATAAATCCTTTCTTCAAATAATTTGAAAGTCTGGATTTCGGCTTTGGCGTCTTTAAAGATACTTTTCCCGTCATCTTCGTAAGTCCGTTCTACTTTTTTCTGCGTCCGGTAAATGGGACGGAAAATCGTGAGAATCGGTTCTGAAAACCCGGAAGCGGTGTATTCCATTTTGCTGTTCTGCGATGTGATGCCGCACCCCCAGGTCTCACTCGTCCGTTTGGTCCGGTTGCTGACAAACCGCATGATCAGCCAGACCAGTCCCAATGTCACTATCAGTGTCAATCCAATTATCATCATATTGGGGATAGGCAATGTATAGCCCAGCGATGAGAATATCTGGAACGAGAAAATGCCGAGCAGCAAACATATTGTTGCAATAACAGCCGGTCCGGCGAGCATATACCGGGAAACTTCTTTGGCTTTTCCGGCTTCTTCCGAACGCGGCGCCGCCAGGAATATCATGCCGAATGCCCTCACGAAACAGGCGGCCGCCAGGGCGCTGGTCAAGGCAAAGAGAGAAAGTCCGAGGAATAATAATATTTTCAGGTACGGGTTACCGATAATAAAAGACTGAAGGAAGGCCTGAAATATCATTAATTCGCTGACAAAACCGTTGAAAGGCGGCAGAGCTGCCAGGGCAACAGAGCCAACCAGGAAGATAACCCCCGTATAAGGCATGACTTTAATCAGGCCGCCCATTTTTTCAATATCCCGTGTACCTGTAGCGTTAACTACCGAACCTGTGGTCAGGAACAGCAGACACTTGAAAAGGGCGTGATTGAGGCAGTGGAAAAGGCTGGCAATCAACGCCAGCATCGCTAAATCGGTGAAACCGTAACTCTGAAAAATCAGGTAAAGTCCGATACCGATAAGAATAATGCCGACATTTTCAATGCTGGAATAAGCCAGTAATTTTTTGATGTCCCGTTCTTTCAGCGCATAAATCACGCCGAGCAAAGCAGAGAATGTGCCGAAAATCAGGATCATCACGCCCCACCAGGGGTCGGGGGTAAGCACAAAAACCAGATATCTGACAAATCCATAGATTGCTACTTTTATCATCACGCCGGACATCAAAGCCGAAATATTTGAGGGGCTGGCGGAGTGGGCATACGGCAGCCATTTGTGAAAAGGCATCACACCGGCTTTAATCCCGAAGCCAATAAAAAGTGAGAGGAAAATGAAAGCTTTAAATAATTGAGAGACAACGTTAACCGAGGCGATACTAAAAGAGCCGGTGACATGGTAAATAGCGATAAATCCGAACATCAGGCAAACCGTGCTTAACTGCGTCATCACGAAATAAAACAGCCCGGATTTTCGCGTGTCTGCTTTGTCGTAGTCGAACATCACCATCAGGAATGAGGTCAACGACATTGTTTCCCAGAAGAACAGCAGCGAAAAAGTGTTATCGGAGGCAACAAGCAGCAGCATCGAAAGGATGAATAAACTCATCATTGCTACCAGGAAGTTTTTCCCGGTATTGCTGCCGTGGTGCTCCACATACCCAAGGGAATAAAAACATACCGTGGTTGACAGCAGCGAGATTATCATCATGAAATAAGCCGCCAGCCGGTCGACCGCGAAGGAAAGGTGCAAGGTACCGGTCAGTTGATAGAGATTGAAAGTGAATGTTGTGTTGCGCAGTACGATACCCAGCGAGAAAGCGAGGAATAACAAACTGGCGCAAAGTGTTGCCCAGAGGCTGAAACGCCGGGTAACAGCTGAAGCTTTGGTCACTAACACCGTCTGAAAAAGTGTTACCCCAAAAAGCACGCAAAGACCACAGATAAATAGCAAATTCATCATTTTAGTAGTCTTCGGCTAGTGCTGTGGTCTGATTGGCTGAGTATTATAAATGCAGCCTTGTAAAACTGCACGATGTATTCTTGTTTTTATCATTTATTTACCGGGGCACTGAGGAGGGGAGGTTAAGAACCTTGAGAATTATAGTTCCGCGGACCCGCTGAGACCCTATAAAATCTTATCATATTAAATCAAGAGGACTAATGTCAATGATTGGAACAATCAAGATATCAACAATAAGCATTTTGAACGAAAAGTAAGTAAAAAAACAGATGCTGCAACGGGAAAATTAGCTTTACAAAACATGCGGTATATTGTAAAATCGCTACAAGTTCAAATGGATATTGTTTTTAAATTATAGTTGGAGGCGTAAATGCAGCAGAATGAAACCGTGACAAAGATCAAGGATACTACCAGTAATCCTGCCCCGCTCGGTTTATTGGGATTCGGGATGACAACGGTCCTCTTGAATCTCCATAACGCGGGATATTTCGGATTTAATACAATGATACTTGCCATGGGTTTAGCCTACGGCGGCATCGCTCAGATCATTGCCGGTATTCAGGAATGGAAAAAAGGGAATACATTCGGCGCCACTGCCTTCACTTCATATGGGTTGTTCTGGCTATCGCTGGTCGCTCTTTTTATGATTTCGGGTTACGACAAGCCGGATAAAACCGCGACGGCATCATATTTCTTTATGTGGGGCTTGTTCACCCTGGTAATGTTCGTCGGAACTTTAAGGTTGAACCGGGCGCTGCAGGTTGTCTTCGGTACGCTGTTTGTCCTCTTCTTCCTCCTATGCATCAGAGATGCGACCGCCGTCAGTGCCGCAAGTTTCTCCAGCACAATCGGGAAAATTGCCGGTTATGAAGGAATAATATGCGGAGCTTCTGCTATATATGCCGGTCTGGCCCAGGTAATAAATGAGGTCTACGGCAAGGTAGTTCTCTCGATTGGCCCGGTAGTTGCCAAGGCGGACAAAAAATAAAAAGGAAATTTTTTAAAATATTGCTGTTTTATTTTTCTAAAAATGGTAATATAAGAATATGACCTTAATAAGTCCTTAACAAAGGGCTTCAATTACCAAACTTGTTCCGGGATTTTACCCGCGGACATACATCGAGACAGGCAACACCAGGCCACAAGAAATGTCAGAAAAATAGTGTTGACAAACTTTGTTGGCTATGTTACAGTCTAATATTGTGCGCCCTAGAAGGCGCGAGCACCTTAACAACTGGATAGCGGAAGGAAGGTTTAAAACACAAGTAAATTCTATTTTATTAGGGATAGATCAATTTTTTT
>PMCB01000059.1 GCA_003153955.1 Dehalococcoidia bacterium
TGGCATCACGCCGTCGGCACCGGCCCTTTCATGTTAAAGGATTTCGTCCCGGGCCAATCCGCGACTTTAGTCAAGAACCAAAAATACTGGGGGCATGACGAGCACTACCCGGAGCATAGGCTGCCTTACCTCGACGGGCTCAGATTCGTGATCGTGCCTGACGAGACGGAAGCCATCGCGATGATGCGCCGGGGCAAGATCGATATCATCGACCATATCTCGCCTAAGCAAGCCTATGCGCTGCGCAAGACCAATCCCGAAATCCTGATGCTGACCCACCCCGATTCCAACGCCGAATCAATCGAACCACGCAACGACGTCAAGCCGTTCAACGACATCCGCGTGCGCAAAGCAATGCAGCTGGTAATCGACCTGCCAACGATTTCAAAATCACACTATGACGGAATCGTCGACCCCTATCCCACAACCTTTACCTCGCGGTATATGACCGGCTGGGGCTTCCCCTGGGAAGAGTGGCCGCAGGAGTTGAAGGACGAATATACCTACAACCCGACACGGGCGAAAAAGCTGCTGGCGGAGGCAGGCTATCCCCACGGATTTAAGACCAATGTGGTGGCGGACGCCCATGACGATATCGAGCTGATGCGCGTCGTTAAATCGTACTTTGCTCAAATCGGCATCGAGATGGAAATCAGGGTGATGGCGTCGCCGGAATGGCAGGAATTTGTGGCTAAAGGCCGTAAGCACGACCAGCTGGCTTATCACGCCGGCGGCCCGCTGGGTCACACCTCCGCACCGTACCACGACCTGCTGCAGTTTCAGAAAACCGGGCGCAACAACTGGGCAATGGTGGACGACCCCGGTTTCGATGCTTTCATGCCCCGCGCAATGGCGGCGAAAACCGTCGACGAGATGAAAAAAGTGGTGCGCGACGCCAATGAATATGTCGCCCGGCAGCATTTCTCGATATCGCTGCTGCAGCCGATGGCCTATTCGCTGTGCCAGCCGTGGGTGAAAGGCTTCAGCGGGCAGTTCGGGTCGGCCTGGGCGCACGGCGGGGGGCCTGCGCTGACCAGTTTCTACGTCGGGAGATTTTGGATTGATAATAACCCTGAAAGTGGTAGAATAGTGTCAAGCCGTATTAAATAAGGCCCCAGGGAAGCGGGTATAGATGATAAAACAGATTGAACCGGATTCATTAATTCAGCCGCGGCGGAAAATCACCGGCATGTCGGCGATATTACTGCCGTTTGACGAACACGGCGAAGTGGACTGGGCCGGTTTTACGGCACATGTGGAAATCACAGCGGCAGCGGGGCTGGTGCCGGCGGTGAACATGGATACCGGCTACGTGAATCTCATCGACGATAAAACACGCATCGCCGTATTGAGGCGCACGCGGCTGGTGCTGGGCGGCAAGACTTTCGCGGCCGGGGCTTTTGTGAATGATAATCCGGATTCAAAATGGAACCCCGATGCCTACCGGCAACAGATGGAATATATTACTAAAAACGGCGGGATGCCGGTAATCTTTCAGTCCTACGGCCTGACCGGGCAGCCGGAACCGGAGATAATTGCTGCCTATGAAACGTTAGCGCGGGAATGCGACGGCTTCATCGCGTTTGAACTGGGGAAAATGTTCGCGCCGTGGGGGCGGATTTACTCGCTGGACACATTCGGCGAAATTATGGCAATACCGCAATGCCGCGGCGCCAAACATTCCTCCCTGAACCGCAGCCTGGAGTGGCAGCGGCTGACTTTGCGCAACGCAAAAAGGCCGGACTTCAAGATTTACACCGGCAACGACCTGGCAATCGATATGGTGATGTACGGCAGCGATTACCTGCTGGGACTGAGCACCTTCGCGCCGGATTTATTCGCTAAAAGGGACCGTCTCTGGGAGCAGGGCAGCCCTGATTTTTACCGATACAACGATTTGCTGCAATACCTCGGCAGTTTTGCTTTCCGCACGCCGGTGCCGTCTTATAAGCACAGCGCCGCCCAATTTTTAAAGCTACGCGGCTGGCTGAAAAGCGATTGTCCCCATCCCCGGGCGGAGCGCCGTCCTGAGAGCGACACCGCGGTTTTGCGGGATATCCTGGCAAAGTTGGGCGAGCTGGATAAAACAGTAAAATGAAAATCCGGCGCCGGGCCAATTGCGGGCGGAGCGGCGTCAAGCTATCCCCGCGGATTCAAGACTAAATTCGTGATGGATGGTCACGAGGACATCGAACTGATGCCCGCATCATGAAATCGTATTTTGCCGAAACCGGCCCGGGCGCACGGCGGTAGGCCGGCATTGACCTGTTTCTACGCCGGGAGATTCCGGATTGACAGCATGATGAAGAAGAGTATAATAAGAACCATCTAGCAGCGACAGGTTTATAACCTGTCCACCCGGGCCGTTGGGTTAGAAACCCGACCCTATGGAAGCGGGTAAAGATGACTAAACAGATTGAACCTGATTCATTGATTCAGCCGCGCCGGAAAATTACCGGGATGTCGGCGATATTACTGCCGTTTGACGAGCACGGCGAAGTGGACTGGGCTGGTTTTGATGCCCATGTCGTGCGGACCGCTGCGGCGGGACTGGTGCCGGCGGTGAACTTGGACACCGGCTATGTGAACCTCATCGACGATAAAACGCGCATTGAAGTCTTAAGGCGCACGAAGCAGTCATTAGGCGGCAAAAGTTTTGTCGCCGGGGCTTTTGTGAATGATAATCCGGACTCCGCCTGGAACCTTGACGCGTATAAAAAACAAATTCAACGTATCGCGGAAAACGGCGGGACGCCGGTGATCTTCCAGTCCTACGGCCTGACAAATCTGGCAGAACCGGAGATTGTTGCGGCTCATGCTATACTGGCTCAGGAATGCGACGGCTTCATTGCCTTTGAAATGGGGAAAATGTTCGCGCCGTTCGGGAAAATTTACTCGCTGGAGACCTTCGGCGAAATCATGGCGCTGCCGCAATGCATTGGCGCCAAGCATTCTTCCCTCGACCGCAGCCCGGAGTGGCAGCGATTGATTTTACGTAATGAAAAAAGGCCGGACTTCAAGATTTATACCGGTAACGACCTGGCTATCGACATGGTGATGTACGGCAGCGATTACCTGCTGGGGTTGAGCACGTTTGCGCCGGACTTCTTCGCCAAAAGGGACCGCCTCTGGGAGATGGGCAGCCCTAATTTTTACATTTATAACGAATTACTGCAATACCTCGGATTTTTCGCATTCCGCACGCCGGTGCCTGCCTATAAGCACAGCGCCGCCCAATTTTTAAAGCTGCGCGGCTGGCTGAAAAGCGATTGTCCACATCCCCAGGCGCACACCAGGCCGCCGGGCGATATTGCGGTATTGCGGGATATTTTAATGCGTTTAAATGAGCTGGACGGCGGCGAGAATTGAAAATCGGCCGCATGGCCTCGCTCAAATCCGCGGATGAGTTTCAAAAATACCTGCGCGAAAACAATATCAATTTACCCTTTGCGGAAAAAACAACGGCTTTAAACACCCCGTATCAGCTTGACGGCAAAACCATCGGCAACCGCTTTGCGATCCTGCCCATGGAGGGTTGGGATTGTACTTCAGACGGGCACCCTACGGATTTAGTACGGCGGCGCTGGAGTAATTTCGGGCGGAGCGGCGCCAAGGTTATCTGGGGCGGGGAAGCAGCGGCGGTGCGCCCGGACGGGAAAGCGAACCCGCATCAGCTTTTAATCAACGATGACACGATGCAAGATATTGCAGATTTGCGGCAATTACTGCTGCAAACACACAAAGAACTTTACGGCCGGACCGATGATATGCTAGTCGGCCTGCAGTTGACCCATTCCGGACGGTTTGCCTGTCCGCACGATGTTAAAAAAAGGGAGCCGGTCATCCTCTACCACCATCCGCTGCTGGATAAAAAGTTCGACGTCCCGGCGGATTATCCGGTAATGACCGATGACGAAATTTCACGGCTGATACAGGATTATATCAGGGCAGCGGCACTGGCGTACCGGGCCGGCTTCGATTTCGTGGACGTCAAGCATTGCCACGGCTACCTGGGACACGAGTTTTTAAGCTCAGTGGCACGTCCCGGGCAATACGGCGGCAGCTTCGAAAACCGCACCCGTTTCCTCAGTGAAATCGTCCAGGGCATCAGGGCGCAGGCACCGGGCCTCGGCATCGGGGTGCGGCTCAGCGCTTTTGATTTTGTGCCGTTTCAGATGGGCGCGGACGGTAAGGGTGAACCGGTCAAATATGATGGATATTATCCTTATGCCTTTGGCGGCGACGGCTCGGGCACCGGCATCGACCTGACCGAGCCAATACTGTTTTTAAAGAAATTACTTTCGCTTGGGGTGAAGCTGGTGTGTATTACAGCGGGCAGCCCTTATTACAATCCCCACATCCAGCGGCCGGCACTATTCCCGCCGGTGGACGCTTATCAGCCGCCGGAAGACCCGCTGGTGGGCACGGCGCGCCTGATTTCGGTTACTGCCGCGTTGAAAAAAGCCGTTCCGGCATTGACTATTGTTGGCAGCGGCTATTCGTATTTACAGGAATGGCTGCCCAATGTGGCAGCGGGCGCGGTGGCCAACGGGGAAGCGGATTTTATCGGTTACGGACGGATGGTTTTGAGTTATCCGGAGTTTGCGGCGGACGTTTTGAATGGAAAAACTTTAAAGAAAAATAAAATCTGCCGCACTTTCAGCGACTGCACGACGGCGCCACGGCTAGGGCTGGTCTCGGGCTGTTTTCCGCTGGATGAATATTACCGGGGATTGCCGGATTATGAATGCCTGACATGCTCTAAAAAGCAGGTTAAAAAAGGATAATTTCGGCGGTAATTCTTTTTCCTGTTATCTGACCGGATTATTTGATAAAGCGCCCGAGTGCGACACCGACTGCCAGCAGCGCCCCGAAGTACCAATGTAAATTCGCCGAGGCAGGCACACCGCGTGCCAGTTCCGGACGGTTACGGCCTTTTCGTAAAATACGCAGCGCTAATACCGCCTGCGGCAAAGCCAGCAGGGAAATCAGCGCCATCGGACTGATTTGNNCGTTTTTGCACGGCCCGGTCTTCTTCCATATCGCGGATATTATTCGAGGCCAGAATCGCGGTGACAGTGCAGCCAACCGGCAGCGACAACCAGAAAATGTCCGGGGTAAAAGCACCGGTCTGGACGTAGTAGGAACCGGCTACCATCACCAACCCCATGAAGACAAAAACCAGCGGCTGTCCCAAGCCGATTTTACCCAGGGGCAGCGGCCCCGCTGAATAAAAATATGCTGCCGCGGCAGCTCCCAGACACAAGAATAGAATTGGCAGCCCGCAAAGGTAAATAAGGAAAATGCCGATGGCGGTGGCAATGCCGAAACAGACAAATGCTCCCAGTTTGACTTCTTTGGCGGTGAGCTTGCCGAGAGCAATCACTTTATAGGGAGCAATTATTTTTTGTTCACCCTCGGGTCGGGCATGGTCCGAATATTCGTCGATGAGGTTGGTCGCCATCTGCACCAGGATACCGGCGATTAATACCAACAGAAACCGGAACAGGCTGAATTTCCCGCCGTAGAAAGCGAACGCCGAGCCAACGAGGACCGGTACGACAGCAGCGCTGATACTGAAGGGGCGGATTGCCCAAAACCAGGCTTTGATTTTTGACACGAATTTATTATCCTGAATGCTTACCGATGTCTTGAAATTCATCTTTTCGAATGGATAGCGAGTGGCACTTACTTAATAATAAGAGCATATAACTATCATGATACTGCTTTTCCCAATGCTCCGGCTATCCCCCTCAGTACTTTTGATTGAATAGTAATACATTTTGACTGAGGTCAAAAGTACACATTTATTTGTTCAAGGCCTACGGGCCTCAGGAATTACGGCGGATTACCAGCGTGGCGGCGGTCAGCGAGACAATGAGGATCCCGGCCATAATCCCGAATTCCATCCAGTTCCAGCCCAGGCCCTGCCAGGCGTTCTGCAGCAATGTGACCGCGTGCTGCATCGGGGTAAAATCACCGACTACCCGCATCAGATGGGTCATGGCTTCCGGCGGCGGGCCGGCTCCTCCCAGAATCAGCATCACAAAAAAGAGCACCAGTCCGACACCCTGGGCCGCCCGTGAAGTGGGCAGGACCGCTCCCAGCAGCAGTCCCAGTGAAATAAAACTGAGGGCGCTGACCAAAAAGGCAAGGATGACGAAAAACGGATTTTGCGGCAGGCTGACGTGAAAAACGAAAACACCGGCAATTAGAATCATGATGCCGCCGAGGGCGGCGGTTGCCAGACTAACCAGGCCCTGCGCCGCGAATATCCGCCAGATTGAAAGCGAGGAAGCCCGGAAGCGGCGTAAAACTCCCCGTTCCCGGTAACCTGTAAGGTGCCCCGGCAACCCGACGACGCCAACCGATGTCAGCACCAGGGCGATATACGCCGGCGTGTAGAATGCCATGGCGGAAAGGCCGTGGAAATCGCCGGCACCGCCGTTGGTCATTTTCCCGAAAACGCCGCCCATCACGAAAAGAAAAAGGAGCGGCAAAGCAAAAGTGAAAAACATCGTAATCGGTTCGCGGATGAAGAGCTTCATTTCAACTAACGTCAAACGGCCTAAAGTCCGCATCGCATTACACCTCGATCCTATGGCCGGTCAGCGTCAGGAAAACATCTTCCAGACTCGGCTGCCGGGTCCGCAGGTCATTCGGCACGATGCCGTGATTGACCAGTTTCGCCGCCATTAAAGAGACAAAAGACCCGATACCCTCAACCTCCACCGTCCCGCCGATGCGCGTGACTTTTTTAACCTGGGGGATGTCTTCCATGCTGGGCAGATCATCCCCTTCATAGCTGAATGCGGCTTTCATATTGGTGGCATACTTCGAGGTTAACCCGAACGGAGAATCCAGCGCCAGAAGTTTCCCTTGATTGACAATCGCCAGTCTGTCGCAAAGCTCTTCAGCTTCGTCCATGAAATGCGTCACCAGGATAACGGTTGTGCCATTGGCGCGGATTTCTTTAATCAAATCCCAGGCGCCATGCCGGGCAACCGGGTCAAGTCCGGTAGTCATTTCATCCAGAAAAACCACCTCCGGGTGATTCACCAACGCCAGGGCGATAAAGAGACGCTGCTTTTGCCCGCCGGACAGGCTGGAAAAAGACGCGTTCGCCTTGCTTTCCAGGTCCCAGTCTTTCATCAATTTTCGCCAGCCGTTTTCGCCGGGAGTAATCGACGCAAAAAGGTCGAGGGCTTCCCAGACTTTGATGCGCTGCGGCAATTCCGAATCCTGCAGCTGTGAACCGATGCGCCGCCGCAACTCCCCGATATTTTTCGCCGGGTCGAGGCCGAGCACGCTGATTTTACCGGAAGTACAACGGCGCAGTCCCTGCAGGCACTCGACGGTGGTGGTTTTGCCCGCGCCGTTAGGGCCTAACAGACCGAAAATTTCGCCGCGGCTGACTTCAAAGGAAACATCGTCGACCGCCACTAAATCTTTGTAGGATTTGCGCAGGTTTTCTACCCGGATGACTTTGGAAGTATCTTGAATTGTATTAATCATAACGGCCTCTTATAATGCCATTGCAAACTCGAAGCCGCCTGTTTTTGGATCTACGGAGGATTGAAAGCCGGGTATTTTTGTAGATGAAACCGGAAACCGAGAGTCCGCTTGGTTAACCTATTTTCATTATACGCCGGTTGGATGAATGCAATATGAAAGCATTTTCACGCTGAAATGAATCCCCTTTTTCCCCGCCGGAGATTATTCCCCAATAATAAGATTTTGGCATTAATTTTAGGGATAAAGCATAACTAAGGGCCCGCTTTTACGGCCCTAAGTGTTAAGTTATAGAAAAATAGAAAAAACATATCAGCGGGAATCGCGGGGCGATATATTCGTCTGTCCAGTCTCTAAGCCGAAGTTAAAGTCTATTTATACCCTTTCAGGTAGTCTTTGTTGGACTTGAATAAATCGTCGACCATGGCGCGGATTTCATCGATGGTCAGCACGGCGGCGGTCAACGGGTCGAGCAGAATCGACTGGAAGATTTTATTTTTATCTTTTTCGACAATGCCCCTAACCGTTAATTCCTGGACGCTGACATTATTCAGGTTTAAAGCGGCCAGTTGCGGGGGCAAATTACCGACGTAACAGGGATGCACGCCCTCTTTATCCACCACGCACGGCACTTCAACGCAACAGCCTTCCGGCAAATTGGCAATCAAGCCGGTATTTTTCACATTCCCGTAAACCTGGGCAGTCACGCCTGTCTCGATGGCTTTGATAATCTGGGTGCCGAATTCACCGCTATGCACCAGCGGGAATTTGTAATCGCTCTCCATTTTCCTTTTGAAATCTTCATTCCGTTCCATGGTCCGAGCCGCGAAGCGTTTGCCGGCATTCAGATATTTTTCGCCGCTGTCCTGCAAGTACCTTTCGATATCGGCCGGGTTTTTGCGGAAATAGGGCAAATAAGTCGAAACGTGTTTGCTGGACTCGGTGACATAATAACCGAAAGCCTTGAATAACTCAGCCCGGGCGACATCAGGCCCGTTGTAAGCCGCATCCGGCCCCGAATAAACCGCCGGCTCTTTAAACTTTTCCCTCAGTAACGGGTAGGCATTTTTGCCGCGCCACTCGAACCTTAAGAACCAGGCCATGTGGTTGATACCGGCCACCGAATAAGAGATTTCATCATAAGGCGCCCCGATGTATTTCGCCAGTTCGGCGGAGGTGTTTTGAATGCTGTGGCATAACCCGACATTTTTGATGCGGGTGTAATCGGTCATTGCCCATTCGATGGGAGGCAGCGGGTCGGTGTAATTTAATAACCAACCATCAGGGCAAAGCTCTTCCATATCGTGACAGATCCCCAGCATGATAGGAATGTGGCGTAATCCGGCCATAATCGCGCAAGGCCCCTGCGTGCTGATATCACCGGAATCCAGCCCGTGCTGCAGAGTAATCTGGCGGTCCACCATCCCCAGTTGCCCGCCGCCTACCATGATAGCCACAAAAACATAATCGGCGCCGTCCAGCGCTTTGCGGCGGTCCGTGGTAGCCTCAATGCGCGTGTTAAATCCGTTTTGCTGCACCAGTTTCCGGGCATAGGAAGCGGTGGCTTCCAGCGGCTCTGCGGCAATATCCATTAACGTTACCGTACTGTCCCTCAATTCCGGCAGGGAAAGGATATCCGTGACGAGCCGGCTCGCAAAAACACGGCTGCCGGCTCCGATTAACACAATTTTAGTCAAGTCGAAACCTCCTGAAGTGACCAAACAGACCCATTCTCAATGAATTGAACCCCGTTGGATTGGTTCTTAGTTAACATGTTATACTAACTCCATTCTATTTTCAACCTGTGCAGACTCGCACCGATAATGTTTTTACCCTGCCCTAAAATTATGCGGATTGACAGGTAGTTCTAGAGTAAAAAATGTTATAATTCTTTATATCGTTAAAAATCCATCATCCAAGAGGACGAAAATGGACAGGAAAATCAAAGTAGGCGTCATCGGCGCTACCGGTGTCATCGGGCAAAATTATTTAAGGCTGCTCAGCAACCATCCCTGGTTTGAGGTCGTGTACCTGGCAGCATCTCCCAATTCGGCAGGGAAAAAGTATATTGATGCCGTAGCGGGGCGGTGGCACATGAGGACCGATATCCCCGAAAAGTTCCGCAATATTATCGTCGAGGATGCCAGCCTGGTGGAGAAAGCCGCCGGCAAATGCAGCCTGATATTTTCCGCCGTGGAAATGGAAAAGCAGGCCATTCTGGCCGTGGAATCCGAATACGCAAAACAGGGCTTTGCTGTTGTCTCCAACAACAGCGCGCACCGCAATACTACGGATGTGCCGGTGATGATTCCGGAAATCAACGCCGGCCACCTGGATATTATCCCCTTGCAGCAGAAAAATCACGGCTGGAGTCAAGGATTCCTGGTAGTAAAACCGAACTGCAGCATTCAAAGCTACATGATACCCCTTTATGCCTTGATGAAAGCGGGTTATTCCATCGATAAAATGATTGTCACGACATTACAGGCAGTATCCGGAGCCGGTTATCCTGGACCCGCTTCAATTGATTTAATTGATAACATTCTCCCTTATATCGGCGGGGAAGAAGAAAAATCAGAGGTCGAACCGCGCAAGATTTTCGGCAAAGTCCAAAACGGCAAAATCGTTTCCGATGAAAGCCTGAAAATTTCCGCGCACTGCAACCGGGTCGCGGTCACGGACGGTCATACCGCCTGCTGCAGCATCCAGTTTGCCGGCAAGAAACCGGAAATGCAGGAAATTATCGATATCTGGCGCAATTTCAGCGGACCGCCGCAGGAACTGAAACTGCCTTCGGCGCCGGTGCCGGTAATGATCTACCGCGAAGAAAACGAGCGGCCCCAGCCGCAAAAAGACCGGGACGCGGGAAACGGCCAGGCAATCACGATGGGCAGACTGAGAAAATGCAACGTGTTCGACTACCGCTTTGTCGGGCTGCATCATAACACGGTGCGCGGCGCGGCCGGCGGTGCCATTCTGACCGCCGAGCTCCTCAAGGCAAAGGGCTACATAAAATAATACTAAACGGCATACCCAACATAGACTTAAAAAAAGAGGGGCAATGCCCCTCTTTTTCATCAGCACTGAAGCAAGGAGGAAACTGCCATGCCGATGTCAAAAGCTTTCGAGGAAAGGCTCTTCCCAAAACTGCCGAAAATCAAAGATTATTTCGGGACCCCGTTCCATATTTTCGACGAACAGGGAATAATCGAAAACGGCAATAAATTAAAACAATCTCTCATCGATGTAAAAGGGTTCAGAGAATATTACGCGGTAAAAGCGCTGCCCACGCCGGCAATTCTGCAGATCATGAAAAAACTGGGTTTCGGGCTGGATTGCGCATCACCCCCGGAACTGGAATTAGCCCGTAAAAACGGCTTCCGCGGCGAAGACATCATGTTTTCCTCGAACAATACTACTGCAGCTATCTTTGAAATGGCAGCGGCGGACGGCGGCTGTATCCTGAATATCGATGATATTTCGATGATGGACAAGGTTAAAGATTTCCCGGAACTGATCTGTTTCCGGTACAATCCCGGCGAGCGGCGCACCGGCAACGAGTTGATCGGCATCCCGGTGGAAGCCAAATACGGCCTGCGGCACGACCAGGTGATCCCGGCCTACCGGGAAGCAATCAAACGCGGGGCTAAACGGTTCGGGCTGCATTCGATGATTATCTCCAATGAGCGCAACTACCATTACATGGTGGAAACAGTGCGGATGCTGCTGGATATCATCGATGAGGTTTCGCAGGAACTGAAAATCAAATTTGAATTCTTTAATATCTCCGGCGGGATAGGCATCCCCTACCGTCCGGAAGATACGCCTTTCGACATGGCGGCTTTCGTAGGGGAAACAAAAGAACACCTGCGCCGGTTCGAGCAAAAGCACGGCTATTCGCCGCGACTGTTTATGGAATGCGGGCGTTTTGTCACCGGACCGCACGGCGTGCTAGTAGCCACAGTCACCAACCGGATGAGTAAATACCGGGAATATGTCGGAGTTGACGCGGCCACGATGTCAGCCAATCCACGCCCGGCAATCTACGGCGCTTATCATCACATCACCATCCTCGACCCGTCCGGCAAACCGAAACACGGCGGCGAAGAAGTTGTGGATGTGGTCGGGCCTTTGTGTGAAAACAGCGATAAATTTGCCAAACAGCGCCTGCTGCCAAAAACAGTAGAAGGGGATATCATGGTACAGCACGATACGGGCGCGCACTCCCCGGCCATGGGGGGAAATTATAACGGCTGGCTGCGGCCCCAGCAGTTATTGCTTCGGACCGACGGCTCAGTGGAATTAATCCGCCGCGGGGAGACCATTGAGGACCTCTTCGCCACGCTGAATTTTAAGCCTAAGGTGCTGAAGGGTTAAGGCTGGCGGTTGAAAAAGCGGTATGTCGTTGCGAGGAATATAAGCGACGAAGCAATCGAAAATGTATGTACATAGAAAAACAATACTATGTTTATATCCTGACCAATGCCAAACATACGACGCTCTATACAGGGGTCACGAATAATCCGGATTGACGCGCCCTTTGATGGTGGTTTAAGAAAAGTCTCCCTACTACAATAAGAGCTGCTTTAGCACACAAAAAAGAGGCCTGCTTATTACAGCAGGCCTCTTTCTGTTTAATAGTGAAATTTACTTCTTTTTCTGTTGATTGTTCTGATTATTCTTATTGGTATTCGCGGGCGGCGGAGTCTGTTTCGCCGGTGCAGTGTTTACGGGCTGAGCAAACTCGGGCAAAGCGGCGCCGGTTAACGGGGCCTCTTTCTTACTCTGCATGATTGCCCAGGCGACACCGATAAAGAGGACAACCGCGATGGCAATTACCCACCAGTTAGTTGATCCGCTGGTGTATTTCACAATGATCGGGGCAACGATCAAACTGACCATGTTGACCACTTTGATCATCGGGTTCAGGGCGGGACCGGCAGTATCTTTCAGCGGGTCGCCGACAGTGTCGCCGACAACGCTGGCTTTGTGCCGTTCACTGCCTTTACCGGTATTGGCTTTGAGGTCGCGGGGTTCATCTTCAACGGATTTCTTGGCGTTATCCCAGGCGCCGCCGGCGTTGGACATGAAGACAGCCAATAACTGGCCGCTAACGATGATACCGGCCAGGAAGCCGCCGAGGGCTTCAACATGCAGTACCAGACCGATAAAGATGGGGGTCAGGACGGAAATTGCCGCTAAAGGCAGCAGTTCTTTCTGCGCCGAGGCGGTAGAAATACCGACAACCTGTGCATAATCCGGTTTCACGGTGCCTTCCCAGACACCCGGAATGCGGAACTGGCGGCGGACTTCCTGCACGATGCGTCCGGCCGCGCGGCTGACCGCACGGATGGAAAGGGAACTGAACAACCAGGGCAAAGCGCCGCCCAGCAGCAGACCGACAAATACACGGGTATCGGAAACGTTGATTCCTTGCAGAATCGGTATTTTAGCGGCAGTTGCCGCCATACTGTTATTTAATGTTGTTTGAACATTACCGACATCGGTCATATAAGAGGCGAAAAGACTGGTCGCGGCGATGACCGCGGAAGCGATGGCAACGCCCTTGGTGATGGCTTTGGTGGTATTGCCCACCGCATCCAGGTCGGCCATAACCTGACGGGCTTTCTTGGTTTCTTCATCATCCTGGCCCTGCCAGGCCATTTCAGCAATACCGTTTGCGTTATCCGAAATGGGTCCGAAGGAGTCCATGGCAACATTGTTGCCGGTATGGCTGAGCATACCGATACCGATCATGGCTACAGCATAGAGTACGTAAATCGGCAGGGTTTGACCAACCGGAACGCCGTTACTGGTAGGACCGAAGTTGCCATACAACAGCAGCGCGCCGATAAATGAGATGGCGATAACGACCAGCGCCCAGACGCTGGATTCCATACCGATGGACAGACCGGTCAGGATAACAGTGGCAGGTCCGGTATCGGTGGATTTGACAATACTTTTCACCGCGCTTCTCTTGGTGGAAGTGAAGAGCGAAGTCAGCGGGTTAAAGGCAATAGCCAGTCCGACGCCGATGGTGGTCAGCACTGCCAGTCTCCAATCATGGGCATATAAAATTGCTACGAGGAAAGCGAAGATAATCGTATTGACGCTGGAGACTTCATAGGAGCGGAACATAGCTTCTTCCGCGTCATGAGCCCTTAAGAACGGGATGGGGAATTTCTGCCAGATGGGCACGGTGAATGTTCCCAGAATGGAGCTGAGAACGCCGATACCGCGGATAATCAGCGGATAGATTAGCCAGTAGAGGTGACCGGTCGCGATGACCAGGGTAATACCCAGTAACATCGAGGAAACGATCGTAACCTCGTAACTTTCGAAAATATCTGCGGCCATACCGGCGCAGTCACCAACATTATCACCGACCAGGTCGGCAATAACAGCCGCGTTGCGCGGGTCGTCTTCGGGGATATCTTTTTCAACTTTACCCACCAGGTCCGCGCCGACATCGGCAGCTTTGGTATAAATACCGCCGCCGACGCGCATGAACAGGGCGATTAATGTGCCGCCCAGGCCGAAGCCGAGCAGGATATCCGGTGAAGCTTTACCGAAAATGATAAAAATCGCGGTACCGCCGAGTAAACCGAGACCGTCGGTTAACATACCGGTAACCGTGCCGGCATAATAAGCNNCTGCGTCTGGCCGCGGAACTGGAACGGACGTTGGCCTGAATGGCCATGCGCATGCCGAGCTGCCCGACCAGCAGCGAGAAGGTGGCGCCCAGGACGAACGCGATGCTGCGTCCGATGGCGATAATCAGCTGAGTATTTGTCGCAAATACCAGTTTGGCTTCAGTGCTGGGTGGAACAACATAGACACTGAAGAAAAGCGCGACAGTTAGCACGATAATCATCGGCAGGATAGATTTCAGCTGACGGCTGAGGTAACTGTCCGCCCCGACGCGGATGGCATTCCATACCTCCTGCATCTTGGGGGTGCCTTTGTCTTTTTTCATCACGATGCCGCGCAATAACCACGCGTACCCCAGGGCGATGAAAGCTACGACAAGGACCAGGACGATGGCGATTTGCTCAAAACTGCTGAGCCCGAAGCGAGTTAAGTTTAGTAGATTCATCAGTACTCCTTTTCTAAGAATCTAAAGGCGGGTTACAGGCTTAAAAGCCCTACTCCCACTTATACATACTTCTTTCTATTATGCTAGTCTTAAAACCGGTTGTCAATTGTTTAAAAGGCTTACGCTTTTACGGCTGAATAATCTTGAGGCGAAAAGAAAAGTTACATGGCAACTGGTCTTTAATTTCGATAACCTTTATACTTACATTGACGGAAAGGATAACAAATAAAAATGACAGAAACAACTTTACTCAAAGCTTTGACCGATGCCGGGTTGGCCAGCCGCCGCAAAGTGACGGAGGCGATTAAAGCCGGCAAAGTTAAAGTAAACGGCCTTGTCGCCGAAAACTTCCGCCAACCGGTTAATGTTGAAACCGATAAAATTCTTTTCGAGGGCCGTCCCGTTAACCTGAAAGCGGAGCAGGTAGTGTACCTGATGCTGAATAAACCCGACGGTTTGCTCTGCACCACCAGCGATGACCGCGGCCGTCGCACAATTCTGGATATTCTCCCCGAACAATACCGCAAATTACGTCTCTACCCGGTAGGCAGATTGGACATGGACAGCACCGGATTGCTGATTTTAACCAATGACGGCGCCCTGACTTACCGGTTGACCCATCCCAAATTCGAACACGAAAAAGAATACCTGGTGCAGGTTGAAGGCACTCTGCAGCCGCGTGAAAAACAAAATCTGGAGCGCGGCGTCAGGCTGGAAGACGGCGTGACCGCGCCGGCGATTATCAAGGATGTGCGCGCCGCCCCGTTTAACTACAGCCTCATTATCCACGAAGGTAAAAAACGGCAGATAAGACGGATGTTTGCCCATCTGGGATATCGGGTCCTGGCGCTGAAACGTATCCGTATGGGGAAACTGACACTGGGCACTTTAAAAGAAAGTCAGACCCGTCAGTTGACCGAACGGGAAATCAAATCTTTACTCAACGATTAGAAATTATCTCTCTCAAAATCTACGTGGTTGTCCGAAAATAGACATTGGAAAATATTTTTATGGATTCCCGATCAGGTCGGGAATGACATAAAGAGTGACGGACTTCGAATTTTCAACCTACGGTTTCCGGTACAAACCGTTTTCTTTGATATATTCTTCCACGACTTGAGGCACCAGCCCGCTGATCGGTAAACCCTGAGCTACCTTATTTCTGATGTCGGTGGCGCTGATTTCCAGCCGCGGTTTGTCCATCAGGATCACTTTCTTCGAGATTCCGGGCAGCGCCGCTTCTAATTTTTTCATGTTGGGGCGTTCGTATCCGGGCCGGGGCACCGCTNNAGCTCGGCAATACTGTTTACCGAATAAGACGGCCCCTGGTGTTCAATTTCTATTGTGGAGGATTTGAAATATGGTCTGGATTGCAGCGCCAGGGCCAGCATTGCAGTACGGTTACGCGCCGGCGATATCGACCGGTCGGATTTCATCCACGGCTGACCGGCCGGCAGAAAAATTACTTCGTTAAGATTGAGGTAAGACCTGGCCTCTTCGGCAATGGCCAGGTGTCCGTTGTGAACCGGGTCAAACGTGCCACCCAGAACGCCGATTTTCATGGACTACCATTCCCATTCCGCCGCGCCGCAGCGGATGATGTCTCCGCGCTTGATGCCGGCGTTTTCCAGCGCTTTGTCAACGTGCAATCTGACCATCTGTCCCAGTATTTGACCCTGAATGGTTGTGTCCGACATATCCACCCGGGAGACTATCCGCTCCAGTTCCGGTTCGCTTACAACAAAAACATCGCCGTCCCTGGTGATTGATACCTGTTTGTGGCGCGGTAACGGGCGGAAGACTTTAGCCGCCGGTTGCTGGTTCAGAATATCACTGGCTTTTAATAAGTCGTTAACTGTTTTCATCAATCCGGGAATACCTTCACCGTTCATGGCGGAAACAAAATGAACATCAATACCGGCTTCTTTGAAAGACTTTTTGATTTCTTTTTTCTTATCCTGCACTTCAGGCAAGTCGATTTTATTAATGACCACGATTTGCGGTTTTAGCGCCAGCTTCGAATCAAAGAGACTTAATTCATTATTTACTTTTATCATGTTGTCCAGCGGCGACTCAGCGGTACCGTCAATCAGGTGAATCAGCAGTCTGGTACGCATACTGTGGCGCAGAAAATCGTGCCCCAGTCCGCGGCCTAAATGCGCGCCGTCGATCAATCCCGGAATTTCCGCCAAAACAAAATTTTCAAAGTTTACGCCAACGACTCCGACAATCGGTTCTTTGGTGGTAAAAGGATAATTTGCAATCTCCGGTTTGGCGGCGGAGGACAATGCTAACAGCGAAGATTTACCGACATTCGGATAACCGATAATGCCGACGTCGGCAATGAGTTTCAATTCCAGCGAAATTACTTTGGCTTCACCGTTTTCTCCGGACTGTGCCAGCCGCGGTGTCTGATTGGTGGATGAAGCAAAATGGACATTCCCCAAGCCGCCCCGGCCGCCCTGCGCGACGATGACCTGATCGCCGGCACTCTCCAGATCGCCCAGCACATCATCAAACCCGTCTACGTTTTTTACATAAACAACAGTCCCTTCCGGAACCTTTAGAATCAGCGGGTCGCCGTTTCTGCCGTGCTTCTTCTGCGCAGCGCCGGAACCGCCATTATCTCCCTTGTAAAGTTGTTTCTTTTTAAATCCCCACAGATTCATGACCGCGGGGTCTGCCTCGATGATTACGTCCCCGCCTTTACCCCCATCCCCGCCGTCAGGACCGCCAAAAGGCACAAACTTCTCTCTGCGGAAGGTAATCGCCCCATCCCCACCTCTACCTGCTAACACTTTAATTTCAGTTATATCAAACATTAATGTTATCGTACACTAAATCAATAATCTTTTCTATGTTAAGTAAAGGATGACGATAGTATTAATATGATTTGCGGCAGCGTAACAGGCATTAAATACCTGCGAGAAAATAAATATGGGTGTTTTGGCAGTATCAGCCGGTAAAAAGTTATCAAAAGGAACAGGGAGTTATTGAAAAAATGGGGCCGGCAGATGAATCATTTGAAAAACTGTTGTTTAACTGCAGTTGCGGGTGGCATAGAGTTTCTGCTGGATATTGAACACCTGGCGCTTCAGCTGCGGGTTGTTGTTGATAGCATCGGACATCTTTTCATAGGCATAGCTGATAGTCGCCGGACTTCGGTCGCCTAATTCACGCCCGATTTCGGATAACGAACATTCTGTTTCCTGGCGCATCAGGTACATGCAAATCTGGCGGGCCTGCACGGTAGCCTCGTCACGTCTCCGGCCGCGCAGGTCGGTGAGCGTCAACTGGAATGTGCCGGCCACTGTTTCGCTGATGAGGTGCGGGGTGATCGGGGCCAGCTTTGGTTCTTTGCTGGCAATATCACAAAGGGCGCGCCCGGCAATTTCGGGCGTGACCGCCGTGTTTAGTAATTTTGAATAAGCGACGACCCTGTTCAGCGAACCTTCCAGCGCCCGGATATTATCTTTGACTTGAAGAGCGATGTATTCCAGCACGTCATGGTTAATCGAAATTTCATCGCGGTCGGCCTTATTTTGCAGGATGCCCATGCGGGTATCAAAGTCCGGCGGCTGCAGGTCGGCCACCAGTCCCCATTCGAAACGGGAGCGCAGGCGCTCTTTCATCGCCGTAATGGACTTCGGTGATTGGTCGCTGGCCACCACGATCTGGCGGTTGCTGCTGTGCAATTCGTTAAACGTATAGAAGAAATTCTCTTCAATCTGCTCTTTGCCGGCGAAGAACTGCACGTCGTCCACCAGCAGCATATCCACGTTGCGGAATTTCTTGCGGAATTCATCGGTGGATTTTTCGCGGATGGCTGTCACCAGTTCATTGGTATACTGTTCGGCGCTGACGTAAAGCACTGCCAGATGGTTGAGCGCTGCCCGGTTGCCGATGGCATGGAGCAGGTGGGTTTTCCCCAGTCCGGCGGCGCTGTATAGGAACAGCGGATTGAAAGCCAGTCCCGGATTTTCCACCACCTTGGCGGCGGCTGCATAGGCAAGATTGTTGGAGTTACCAACCACGAATGTATCGAATGTGTATCTGGGGTTGAAAAGCGGCAGGTTGGCGCGGGAAGCGCTGCGCTTTTCGGCGCTGGCCGCCACCCGGAATTCAACCTTGACATCNNGGCACGCCGACGACAAAACGGTTGTCCCGGCATTCCATCCCAACGGTTTTACTCAGCCAGGTGCTGAAGTTAGGTTTACTGACTTCCAATTGCAACTGGCCCAAAGCGGCTTCCCAGATTTCGGGGGCCGGACGAGTTATCATTATATCAAATCCTAAACCATCCGCCTCAGGATAACTTGTGGTGATAACTAATTGATACTGTGCGGATTGGTGAACAAAATTTCCAAGAAACCTTAGTGATGGCAAGAGACGATAACTAGGATATTATGGGTGACTATTGGATAGCAAGGGTTTTCCTGAAAATTGACGGGAGTTGGCGAGGATTAACCATAGTTTCTTTCCCGATTAAAAGGTCTGTCGGGCTTTCTCTTTCTCGATTTTTCTCACTGATAGACATGATTACTGTATAACAAAAAAAAGTCAATATTTTATTAAGAACCGGGCCATTTTTATTCGGTAATAATGTATTATTATAACCAAAATGTCCGGGCATTTTTATCCCCGCTTAATTTTGGTGGTAAAATACGGGTGTCGGAGGAAAAGCGATGAGGATTATCTTTATGGGTACCCCGGATTTTGCTGTTCCTGCGCTGGAAAAGTTGATCGACGGCGGGTATGAAGTGGCGGTTGTCTATACCCAGCCCGACAAAGCGGCGGGAAGGGGACGGGTGGTGGAAGAACCGCCGGTTAAGAAAGCGGCGCTGCGGCACAATCTGACCGTCTTGCAGCCGGAAAATTTTAAATCGGCGGAAACCAAACGGCAGTTGTTGGAGTTGAAACCGGACACCATCGTGGTCGCCGCCTTCGGACAGATCCTGCCGCGGTCCGTGCTGGAAATCCCGGCTTTCGGCTGCATCAATATTCACCCTTCTCTTTTACCGAAATACCGCGGCGTGGCGCCGGTGCCGGCAGCAATCCTTAACGGCGAAGAATTTACCGGTGTCAGCATTATGCTGATGGACAAAGGCATCGATACGGGCCCCGTGCTCACTTCCGTTCATGTGCCGGTTTTACAGCAGGATACTACCGAAACCCTGATGCAAAAACTGGCCAATACCAGTGCCCAGTTGCTGCTGGATACCCTCCCGGGATGGTTCCGCAAAGAAATCACGCCGCAGCTGCAAAATAACGGCGAGGCTACGTACACTAAGATGCTGACTAAAGAAGCCGGCGAGATAGACTGGAAATTACCGGCGGTGCAAATCTGGCGGCAGGTTCGCGCCTACCAGCCGTGGCCCGGCAGTTATACCCGGTGGCAGGGTAAACAACTGAAGATACTGGAAGCCGTGCCGTTGACGGGTGAAGTGACCGGGGAAGCCGGGACGGTGCTGAACGTGAACAAAAATGAGGCTGCATTCGGGGTTGTAACCGGAAACGGTATCCTCGGCGTGAAAAAAGTGCAAATGGAAGGAAAAAAAGCCGTCACCGCCGATGAATTCCTGCGCGGGCAGAGACAGTTTATCGGAGCGGTGCTGGGATAGGATTGTTTGTCATTCTGAGGTTACGAAGTACTTGAAGAATCTCCAACTCTACTCATTAGGCAGGGAGACCCTTCGCTTCACTCAGGGTGAGATTTTTACCATTGAAAAAGGAGCACCCGAATTGACATTACCGGAAGATTTGAGTAAATTTGCCGCCTTGCGTGAAATTATTGCTAAATTGAGGGCGCCGGACGGCTGTCCCTGGGATCGCAAGCAGACCCACCTGACCCTGCGGGAATCATTCCTGCAGGAGTGTTACGAAGTGTTGGAAAGCCTCGATGAAAAGGACGCCAAAAAACTGCGCGAAGAACTCGGCGACCTGCTTCTACATATTGTGCTGCAGGCGCAAATCGCGCAGGAAGCCGGCGAATTCAGTATCGATGATGTCATCCAGGGGATTAACGAAAAGTTGATTTACCGCCATCCCCACGTTTTCAGCACCGCCAAGGTGAAAAACGCCGAGGAAGTGCTGCACAACTGGCAAGAACTGAAGCAGCAGGAAAAAGATAAGAAAGGCAATAAGGAATCACTGCTGGCCAGCATACCGAAAAATTTGCCGGCGCTGAGCTACAGTCAGGAGATCCAGGACCGGGTGGCGGAGGTTGGGTTTGACTGGGAGAATGACGAGGGTGTGATTGAAAAACTGGCGGAAGAAGTAGCGGAATTTAAGCAGGCTAAAAGCGCCCCGGAGAAAAACGAAGAATTCGGGGATATCATGTTCACCATGGCCAACATCGCCCGCCGTCAGGGCATCGAGCTGGAGGTAGCCTTAAGGGAAGCCAATCAAAAGTTCTATAACCGTTTCACTTATATGGAAGCCGTCTGCAAAAAACGCGGCGTTAAAATCGGCGATCTCTCTTTCAAAGAGCAGAACGACCTGTGGGACGAAGCTAAGAAGAAAGCGGCGAAAATAAAGAAAACCGAGTAAAAAAGCGAAATAAAAATTATCCTTGGACATAGCAAGTTTTGGGTAGTAAAGTAGAAAAGTAATTTGCCTGTCCCAAACCAACGGAGGAGGTATCACATATGAATAAATATTTCTCGGAACTGATTGGCACCGCGGCGCTTGTACTTGTCGGCTGCGGCAGCGCCGTCATTGCCGGCAGCCACATCAGTTATACCGGCATTGCTTTTGCCTTCGGGTTAACTGTACTGGCGATGGTTTACGCTATCGGCCCGATTTCCGGATGCCATATCAATCCGGCCATCACCGTCGCGATGTGGGTGGCTAACAAAATCAAAGGCAAAGACGCGATTTTCTATATCATTGCGCAGTGTATCGGGGCCATCATCGGCGCGGGCATACTCTGGGTAATCGCCAGGGGCCTGCCCGGTTACACCCTGGCGGTTAACGGCCTCGGGCAGAATGGCTACGGCGCGCATTCCCCGGCGGGCTATTCCCTGCTTTCGTGTTTTATCTTTGAAATTGCGTTCACCGCGCTGTTTCTTTTTGTTATCTTCGGTGCGACGCATAAAGATGCCCCAAAGGGATTTGCCGGCATTGCCATCGGCTTTACGCTGGTCTTGATTCATCTTGTCGGCATCCCGGTGGACGGCACTTCAGTCAACCCGGCCCGCAGCCTGGGCCCGGCGGTCTTCGTCGGCGGCGCGGCGATTTCGCAGGTCTGGCTGTTCATTGTTGCCCCGATCGTCGGTGGTGTGATTGCCGCCATCGTTTGGAAATACTGCTTCGAAGGGAAAATGACAGAGCCGGCTAAATAAACAGGGATTATTACTTGAGGCAAAGCCCGTATAAAAATTTGGATGTTTGAATTTGGTTATTGTTTCGGATTTCGATATTCGTATTTAATGTTTTTCTTGATTATTGAACTTTGAACCTTGATTATTTCCCTATAAGTCTCTGTTCTTCAGGAATTGCTGCGCGAAGTAAACGCAGGCGACGATAGCCGCGACCGTAATCCCCAGCGCCCACCAGTAATTAGTGCCCGGACCGGACATCAGGTTTATGCCCCAGCTTAATAGCACGCCCGGCATATATTTGCCGATAACCGGAATCGCGCTGATGATGCCTTGAACAATAATCACGCCGATGGCCAGCCCGCCGGCGGCCAGTGAACTCTTGTACAGACTGGAAAAGAGCAGCGTCACCGCCAGGCAAAATACTAGGAACAACCCGAGCAGCAAATTCATGCCCACATAAGGCCAGACAGCCGTGCCCTGAATCAACCAGACTGTATACCCCAGACAGACCAGCGAAGCGGCGGTCATCGAAATCAGAAAAGTGATNNGTGCCGGATTTCAGTTCATTGGCGACGGCGCCCATCGCCATTAGCACCGCAATCAGCGCCCCGATCTGGCCGATGTTGCCGGCGAACTCCGAGAGCGCCATGAACGCCGTCGGCGTGGGCAGTTGGATTATCATGTTCTGTTCCCCGGCCATCTTGAGTATGTCCGGCAGGTATTTCAGCGTCAGCGGCGAACTCAGGGCGAAGAATAAAAATATAGCGCAGACGATGACCAGGCGGTAGAGNNTTGAACTGCTCCCGCATTTCCTTCCGGAACAAAGGGGCGAAACCTTTCATTTTTTCTCCCCGCCGGTAATAATTTCCGCGAAAATATCTTCGATGCTGGGCAGCATCATTTCGTAACGGGTCATTGTCAATCTGCTTTCCGCGATGAGGCGCGGCAGTTCTTTGCGGGCGCGCTCGATATCGATGGCGCGTACCGTGATTACCGGCGTACCGTTCACGGCTGTCACCGCCGGTTCCGCCAGCCAGGACATTTTCTTTAAAGACTCCACGAATTGACCCGCGTCTTCCAGAAATTCCATCTCAAAAATGGAACGGGCGTATTTCTTTTGCAGCGCGTCGACGGTGGACACGGTAATCAGTTTGCCTTTATTCACGATGCCGACCATGTCGCACACGCGTTCGATATCGGAAAGGTTGTGGCTGGACATGAAAATCGTGGTGTTCTCCCGCAAGCGCAGAATCAGGTTTAGTACATCGCGGTGGCCGAGCGGGTCCAGGGCTGAGGTCGGTTCATCCAGAAAAAGCACTTTTGGACGGTTCATTAACGCCTGGGCAATACCGAGCCGCTGGCGCATGCCGCGGGAATAACCCCCGGCGCGCCGGTTGCCGTGCTTTGTCAATTCTACCAGCGCCAGCAGTTCTTCGGTGCGTTTGTTGATTTCCGCCGGATTCAAACCATGCAATTCCCCGACGAAATGCAGGAAATCGCGGCCGCTCATCCAATCGTAAAAAGCCGGCACGTCCGGCAGCAGCCCGATTTTCGCCTTCAGGGCGAGGTTGCCGTCCCCGACTTTTTCCCCGGCCACCCAAGCTTCTCCGGCTGTGGGGTGCGCGAAACCGGTAAAAAGTTTGACCGTGGTAGTCTTGCCCGCGCCGTTCGGGCCGAGAAAACCAAAAACCGTATTCTCCGGGACTTCCAGGTTCAGGTTGTCCACGGCTTTGACGGTGTCGTAGTATTTGGAAAGACCTTTGGCGCTAATCGCCGTCAATTGGCTTATCCTTCCGGCCGGCCAGGAGGTAAACAATCGGGCCGATGGTGTTAATTAAAATGATGACAAATACCCAGATCAAGCGGGTGTTGCTTTTCATCCCTTCGCGCTTAAACAGGTCAATCAGCGCAATGACCATCAGCGTAAGCTGGATAATTGCCAAAGGAATCAAAAAAGGCAGCATGTTTGTGATTGTCTTTAGTTCATCCGAAAGCGGCGTGGTCGTTATCAAGTAGTTCCTGTCCTCTGTATTTTCACTAATTTCAAATTATACTGCTTTATCATAAACGAAGCAATAAAAAAAGATTGACTTGGTTTCATAATTCCTATATTATTTGTACTTTACCGGTAAAATGTGAGGGAAAAATGATGGAATTCGAGATAGACGGAAAATACTCAAAACTGCTGGAAATAGTAGAAAAAGAGTTGTCCGGCGACAGCAGCCATACCGTGGACCACATCCAGAGGGTCTGGCGGACGGCAATGCAAATCGCCTCTGAAGAAAAAGACGTCGATCTGGACGTTTTAAAACCGGCAATATTGCTGCACGATATCGCCAGGATTAAAGAAGACACGGACAAATCAGGAACAACCGACCATGCAATATTGGGCGCGGAAATGGCCGGGGAAATATTAAAACAAATGCAATGTCCCGATGAAACAATCCGGAAAATAAAGCACTGCATCCAGACGCACAGGTTCCGGAGCGAGCGTGAGCCGGTGTCCATAGAGGCGAAAATACTTTATGACGCGGACAAAGTCGATTCGATGGGCGCAATCGGTGTTGCCCGGTTTTACATGATCGCCGGCCGGTACGGAGAGCAGTTATATTCTTTTGTTCCTGTCGCCCAGTATACCGCGGAAAATATCGTCGGCGGCAAGGCTAACGGCCGGATTAAGGAACTTTCGAAGCATTCTCCCAATCTGGAGTTTGAAAAGATGAAGCATATTCCGCAAAAATTACACACGGCCAAAGCGCGCGAGATTGCCGGGGAAAGGGTTAAATACATGGCAGAATTTTTCGACCGCCTCCGCGGCGAAATTGTCGGAGAGAAATAAGCAAAAAATGATAAAAGCGGTGGGATTCGATTACGGCAATACTTTGAC
>PMCB01000020.1:0-17870 GCA_003153955.1 Dehalococcoidia bacterium
CGGTCAGGACGCCGTGCAGCGCATTGACTTTCTTCCAACCGCCGGCGATCAGGATTACTTCCCCGGCATTGTGAATTTTTTCCGGGGAGACAGCCAGTACGTTCTTATTCGTCTCGCGGATAGTCTCCAGAAATTCTTCGGGCAGTTTTTTCGTTACGTTGGGATACAACCTTAAGACGATTTCCGCCACGCTGTCCCGCAACTCGGGGTTTTTGGACTGCCATTCGATGATGCGGCGGATCGGCTCCGACATCGATTTTAACTGCAGATCGTTATAATCTCGGAAAAAGTGATGCTGGATGTTCAGTTGCCCCAGGCCGATAACGGCCATATCGAGGCTGAATTTCGGAGATGTTTCCGGCGGGGGGCTGCCGGCGTCCAGCGCAATCGGGCCGCTCATATAGGAGACGCTTTGCCGCGGAATTTTTAGCAAAGATGACAGCGCAAATACATTTTCATCGGCATCGAAGTCACGGCTGTTGGCATGTTCCCAGGTGCCGATATGCGCGCCGCCGCAAAGCGAAACCAGCCGGATACTCTCGTAACCGCTGGCCCAGGATGGCGCCCGGCGGATGAGTTCTTTCAGCCCGTCAATGGTAAAACCGACGCCCCGCCCGGACGAAATACCGATGGTCATACTGCGGCGCAGGCTGTTCAGCATCAATTCCGCCGCCGCTTCGCCCAGGCAGCGGTGCAGTCCGTCCGCCGCCAGATAGGCAGCCGCAGTGCTTTCACCGGCCGGCTGTGCCCCGTTATTCTCCGAGCAGGCGGCTTCGACCCCTGCAATCCGGACCACACGGGCGCGCCAGATGCCGGTCCGGCGCACCAGTTCTTCCCCCAGGGCGTCGTCCCTGGAAATCAGCCGCACGTCATTATTCGCGGCTGTTTTATCCTGCAGTTCGAAACGGCCGTCCGCCAGCCATTTTTTAAGGCGGCGGTGGATGGTTGAAGGCGCCGCATAATACATTTTGCCCAGTTCCCGAAAACTGACATTTTCCAGCAGGTGCTTACGGGCAATCTCCGAAGCCAGACTATCCAGGTCAATAATATCCAAGCCGCACCGTCCTTATTAACCCCTTTTTAAAAACACCACCGCACTATGCATTATACAATTTTCCGACCTTGGGATTTCAGACTCATTGCAACCAGGTTTCACAAATCCGGTACTGAATTTCACACCGGATACAACCCGGACTATTGTAGGCGTAACTCCTTAGATTTACGATTATCAGGGTTGGAAAAACAAAACAGAACAACTCTCTCTGTGTAGAGGAAATCGGGAAATCTCCTTTAATCCCTCTTTCCCGAAAGAGCGAGACAACTGATTGTGATTAAGATTATCGAAATACAAAATATCCCATGGAGGTTAACGTGCCGTTAAGGATTATTGTCGGGGTCAACTGGGGAGATGAGGGCAAAGGCCGGATGGTCGATTATTTCGCTAAAAATGCCGATTTTGTCGTCCGGTTTCAGGGCGGGAACAACGCCGGGCACACCATCGAGAATGATTTCGGGAATTTCAAACTGCACCTGATACCGTCCGGGATTTTCTACAAAAACACCGTGAATTTGCTGGGGCCGGGCACGGTGGTCAACCTCGAGGCAGCCGTAAAGGAGATGGAAGGTTTGCAAAAGCGCGGCATTGAAATCAATAAAGATAATTACAAAATAGCGGACCGCGCGATGATTTGCTTCCCTTTTCATAATTTGCAGGATGAATATGAAGAAGCGCGGCTGGACGGCCAAATGTTCGGCTCGACCAGACAGGGCATCGCCCCGGTTTACGGCGACCGCTACATGAAGTACGGCGTGCAGGTCGGCGCATTATTCTTTCCGGAATATTTGAAGCAGGAAATCGAACGCTGCCTGCAGCTGAAAAATAAGATATTCGAAAAGGCATATGGGAAGCCTGCCGCCGACCCGGAAGAGACGTTTCGCTGGGCGATGAAATACGGCGAAATCCTGAAGCCGCATATCTGCGACAGCATTGAGCTAGTCAAAAACGCGCGGAAAGCCGGCAAGCGCTTCCTGCTGGAAGGGCAACTCGGCGCGTTAAGAGATATCTTTTACGGCATCTATCCTTACCCCACATCCTCGTCAACCATTGCCGGTTTCGGGGCGGTGGGCGCAGGTTATTTCAGCCGGGAGGCGCCGGAGGTGACCGGGGTGATGAAGGCTTTTTCGACCTGTGTCGGTGAGGGGCCGTTTACGACCGAAATCCACGGCGAATTGGCCGCTCAAATCCGCGAAATATCGTTCGAATACGGAGCTCTGACAGGACGGCCGCGGCGCATCGGCTGGTTCGATGCCGTGGCTTCCAGATACGGCGCTGAGGTCAGTGGCGCTTCTGAAATCGCCCTGACGAAACTGGATTCCCTCTCCGGTCTGAAAACATTGAATATTTGTACTGCCTACCGTATCGGCGCCCGCACACTGAAAAATTTCCCCATCACACCGGAATTGATTCAGGCTGAACCGGTCTACACGGAAATGCCCGGCTGGCAGGAAGACATCCGGGAAGTCCGCCGATTCACGCAACTGCCCGCGGCCGCGCAGAAATACGTGGAAAGAATCGAAAGACTGGTGGAAAGACCGATTAAATATGTTTCGGTCGGCCCGCACCGGGAAGCGATGATTCTGAGATAAATATTGGATTTTATAGCAACTGCCTAAAAAAATAATGGAAAGAAGGAGCAATAAAAATGATATCAGACGACGTAATAATAAACCAAATTAAGTTTACTTTAAGAGAGACCGATTTTAAAAATCTCAGTAAAAAATATCAAGGTAAAGTAAGAGATGTTTATATTTCAAAAGATAAAATTTTCCTGATATCCACCGACAGGCAGTCTGCATTTGACAGAAATCTTGCAATAATTCCCTTTAAAGGCCAGGTTTTAACTCAAACTTCAGCCTTCTGGTTTGATAAAACCAGGGATATAATTCCCAATCATATCATCGATGTGCCTGACCCTAATGTGATTGTAGCTAAAAACCTTAATGTTTTCCCTGTTGAGGTTATTGTACGGGGTTATCTAACAGGCGTAACCAATACCGCGGCCTGGACTGCCTATCAAAAAGGGGAAAGATATTTTTGCGGCAACGTATTAGCTGAAGGTCTTAAAAAGAACCAGAAATTTGAAAAGCCCATTATAACCCCGACAACAAAATCCGCAGAGCATGATGAGCAAATATCTGCGGAAGAAATCGTAAAAAGAAAATTAATGACTCAGGAACAATGGGATTATGTGGCGGATAAAGCACTAAAACTATTTAAAAAAGGAACCAGATTCACCAATAAAAACGGCCTCATCCTGGTAGACACGAAATACGAGTTCGGTTATGATGACAGGGGTAAAATTTATTTAATCGACGAGCTGCACACGCCGGACTCGGCAAGATTCTGGTTAAAAGATACTTATAAAGCAAGGATTGCAAAAGGTGAAGAGCCGGAAAATATTGATAAAGAATTCTTAAGGCTTTGGTTCAAGGAACATTGTGATCCATATAAAGACAAAGTTTTGACGGAAGCGCCGGAAGATTTAGTCGTAGAACTAAGCAAAAGATACATCAAACTTAACGAGATGACAACGGGTAAACAATTTAAAGCGGAAGCCGGGGATGTTAACAAAAGGATTGAAAAGAACTTAAAAAACGCTGGCTACTTATGAACGAACTGCAGTAAAAACAGCTAAAAACCGGGAGAAAGACCTGTCAACTACGTTTCGGTCGGCCCGCACCGGGAAGCGATGAGATTGAGATAAACCACAAATCATAAGAGGGTGATTTATTGAGACTGTTTCTATCACTTTTTACCAAGATTTTTAGTATCCTGCAATCTCATGTGATATAATGACAATTCTAAGCGATTGTTGAGGCTACTCTTAATGGTATATTTATCGAAATGAGTATATATTTAACCGTTGAAAGAATTGAATTTGTGGTTACCAACCGCTGCAACTCGAATTGCCGGCATTGTTTGATAGATAAAAATAAAAGAAAATCGAAACCAGCCGCAGTCGGCATTGAACTGGCGATAAAAGTAATTAAAGAGGTCACGGGTAAATTTTCTCCCCAATCATTGATGACATTCGGGGGTGAGCCGCTGTTATTCCCTGATGTCGTTTGTGCGATTCACCGAACCGCCCGCGACTGCGGCATCGCCAAAAGAGAAATTATTACCAATGCCGGATGGCAGAAATCTGAAGACGATTCCCGGGAAATGGCCCCTAAACTGGCTGAAAGCGGTGTTACTGATATGGCAATCTCCGTCGACGGATTTCACCGGGAATATATCCCTACCACGGTTGTTAAACAAAATGTGAGTAAACTGCTGGATGCCGGAATTTCAGTGGCTTGGAATCCCTGCTGGGTAATTTCGAAAGAACACAACAACCCCTGGAATACCCGTACCAGAGCCGTCCTCAGTGAGCTCAGCCATCTACCGGTGCCGGAATCGAAAGGAAACACGGTCCAGCCGGCGGGTAATGCTTTAAGTTTTCTCGGAGAATATTTGCCGAAGAAAACCGCATCGCCGGACGGTAAATGTGAAGATGTGCCCTATTCCAGCAAACCCGACCGGATAAAGGTGATTTCAATTGAATCGAACGGCGACATTTCAATCTGCCGGGAATTTTCTATCGGCAATGCCGGAAAACAGAATATTATCGATTTGTTGGAGAACTATGACCCGTATCAATTTCCCGAAATGGCGGCCATCCTGCAGGGCGGTACGGCAAAATTAGAGGAATATGCGCATGAGAAAGGTGTCATACCGGCGGCGGGCGGTTACTATTCAATCTGCGATAAATGTGTCGATCTAAGACGAAGATTACGTGATATTGCGATTTAATTTATTATGAGGTGACATGATGACACACGAGTGGCCTCCCACCTTTTATATATCGGGAAAAAAGATGATTCTCCCTCCTTGATAAGGAGGGATTAAGGTAGAATTAACTTTCATTATGGATGACCTTTCATTGCAACCGGCGGCCGAAAACGACCTGGCAGCGATGCTGGAATTGTATAATTTCTATATCATTAACACCACCGCCACGTTCGACCACGGCCAAATAACGCCGGAGGAATTCCGGCAGCGCATATTCATCGGGCATGAAAAGTACAAAACATACATCATCCGCCTTGGTAACGACACCGTGGGGTTTTGTTTCTTAACGCAATACCGTAAAAAAGCAGCCTACGACCGGACCGCGGAAATCGGACTCTACCTGAAGCCGGATTTTACCGGCAAAAACATCGGGGATGATACGGTAATATTTTTGGAGAAAGTCGCCATCAGCAAAGGAATCAGGGTAATTATTGCTTCAATTTCCGGCGAAAACACCGCCAGCATCAAGCTGTTTCAAAAAATGGGTTATGAAAGATGCGCGCATTACAGGCAGGTGGGTGAAAAATTCGGCCGCTTCATCGATGTCATCGACTATGAAAAAATATTGCCAGATTAAACCATTCATTATTTAAGCCCTGATTGCCGTCCGAAATGATTTCATTTGCAAAATGCCCCGTAAGGCAGATATAATTTCGGTCACAGGCACTAAAGGTGCGCAGATATCATAAAGGCAGGTCTATCCAATGACGACAAACGCAACCCGGCCCCGGGTTATCATCAGGTCTTGCGATGCTTATCATGTCCCCACTATCAGGACCATCATCCGTGAAGGCCTGCAGCAGCTGCAGATACAGCCCACCGGACATACATTGCTGAAACCGAATCTCGTCTCCAGCGGCACCCTGTTCGACCACGCTTTTACACGCGCCGAATTTACCGAAGGCGTTTTGCTGGCCCTGCGCGATGTGGACAAAGACGGCGCGATGACCGAATTGGCGGTGGGAGAACGAAGCGGCATCACCATTCCCACCCGCTATGCTTTTAAAGGCGCCGGTTACAACCAAATGCTGCGGAGGCTGAAGGTCAAACGGTATTGTTTCGACGAAGAGCAGCAGGTAGAATACCGGCTGCAGCATGAGGGAAGACTGCGCGATTACATCTTTATCCCGGAAGTATTGACTAAAACCGAATATTTTATCAACTGTCCCAAGTTTAAAGCCCATCCCTGGACGACCGTGACTTTTTCGATGAAGAATTACATCGGCCTGCAGGACGACCGGCACCGTCTGATCGACCATGATACCCATCTGAATCAAAAAGTGGCCGACCTCCAGTACATTATCCAGCCGCAGTTCATTGCCGCCGATGCGATTATTGCCGGCGAGGGGCGGATGCTGACGCCGCTGCCTTTCGACATGAAACTGATTATCATGGGCGACAACCAGGTGGCCTTCGATGCTGTCTGCTGTCAGATCATAGGGGTCGACCCGCTTTCGGTAGAGCATATACGGCTCGCCTATGAGCGCGGGTTCGGCCCGGTCGACCTTGCGCAAATTGAGATCAGCGGCGACGTGTCACTGGAGGCCGCCAGAAAACAGGCACACGGCTTCCGTTCCGGGCTGATTCGGGTAGAGGACTATTTCCGGGACACAAATATTAAAACCTATGCCGGCGTACCCGATGAAAAAGAAGGTTGTGATTACTGCTGGGGCGGGTGCCCGGGCGCGTTGGAGGAAGCCATCGAAATTCTGCGCCTTTTCGATAAAGAAACGGACCGCAAAATGCCGCCGCTGCACCTGGTGTTCGGGGCGTACAAGGGCCCAATCGATGCCAAACCCGGGGAGAAAGTTATTTTCCTGGGGAATTGCGCCGAATGGCAAGGTTCCATAGCGGGAGAGCCGGTCGATATAAAACGGCTGCCGTCCACACGGGCCAAAAAAGACCCGCATTACGCCATCCCATCGGATATTTACCAGAAAATGGCGGCGGTTACCTTGCGCCTGCTGCGTACGAAAAAGAAAAGCTATCTGCGCCTGCCGGGGTGCCCGGTGAGCGTCGCCGAACAGGTGCTGCTGCTGGCATACATCAGCGGCGCGAAAAACCCGTATTTTGACCCACGGACGGCCGTGAACTTCACCGGTTCATACCTCGCTTTCCGCACGGCGAACATGTTTAAATTCCGGTCCTATCAGACAAAAAAGAATGTGAAATCCAAAAATTCAAATAATCAGGTGCAGTGAGGGCCATCAGGATGATGCAACTAAACAGCGCAGCCGTGGTGAAAATCATTAATGAACATAAAAAGTTTTTCGATACCGGCAAAACAAAAAACGTTGATTTCCGGATAGAACAGCTGGGCAAACTCCGGCAAGCGATTCAAGCCAACGAAGAACTGATCATCACCGCCTTGCATCAGGACCTGCACAAATCCCGTTATGAAGCGTTTACCACGGAAATCGGGCTGCTTTACACCAGTATCAGGATCATCACCAAAAACCTGAAAAAATGGGCCAAACCGCAAAGGGTCCCCACGCCTTTACTTTTTTTCGGCGGACAAAGCCACATTTACCACGAACCCTACGGTACGGTGCTGATAATCGGGCCGTTCAATTACCCGATGAACCTTGTTTTTGAACCTCTAATCGGCGCCATCGCAGGCGGTAATTGTGCCGTAATCAAACCGGCTCAAATGACACCGAATGTCTCGAAAATCATCGCTAAAATCATCAGTGAGAACTTTGCGGAAGATTACATCCGCGTGGTAGAGGGCGACCGGCAGGCCACGGCGGAGCTGATCAATGCGCCGTTCGACTATATCTTTTTCACCGGCAGCTTAAGTACAGGGAAAATAGTGATGACCGCGGCCGCGAAAAATATGGTTCCTGTGACGCTGGAACTCGGCGGGAAATGCCCCTGCATCGTGGATGAAACGGCAAACCTTGATTTAGCCGCGAAAAAACTGGCCTGGGCCAAATTCTCCAACGCGGGGCAAACCTGCGCCGCGCCCGATTATGTTTACGTGCATAAACAGGTGAAAAAACAGCTGCTGGATAATTTGCGCAAATACATCCTGCATTTCTACGGACCGAATCCGCAGGAAAACAAGGACTTCGGCCGAATCATAAACGTGCAGCACACCGAAAGACTGGCAGAACTGATTGACCGTGAGAAGATTATTATCGGGGGTGAATACGAGATCGCCAGCCGGTACATTGCGCCCACGGTTTTAGACGGTGTCGGCTGGGACAGTCCCGTAATGGCCGATGAAATCTTCGGGCCCGTCCTGCCGGTGCTGGAATTTGAAAGTCTGGAAACTATGATACGGGAAATCAACAGCCGGCCCAAACCGCTGTCGTTATACCTGTTCACCACCAGCAAAACCACGGAAAAAAAGATAATCGACAGTATCTCCTACGGCAACGGCTGTATCAATGACGCCTTCATTCAGGTGGGCAATCCTTTTCTCCCATTCGGTGGGGTGGGGGCTTCGGGAATCGGCGCTTATCACGGCCGGAGGAGCTTTGAGACTTTTTCGCACACGAAAGGCATCCTGAACCGCAAATTTAACCCCTTCCCTGACATGATTTATCCGCCCTCCGATGAAAAAAAAGAAAAACTGGTCAGAAGATTTTTAAAGTAATCTGCCAATCTGCCCGGCCTGCTCTTCATGTAGAATATAAATAGAGCATCTATCCGAAGAGACTTTCTTTATGGCCGGGATTTGGCCGCAATCCGGTGACGATTCAGAGGAATACCCCGGTTAACCAGGTGAAAATGAGTTAATATGCCGAAAAAAATGCTGTCAAAATCTAAATATTTAAACGGGCTGCAATGCCTTAAATATCTCTGGCTGCTTTATAACGACCCCGGCAAAATCCCCGCGTTTGACGCTTCAACGCTGCGTATTTTCGACCAGGGACATCAGGTCGGGGAATTGGCCGGGCAGCTGTTCCCGGACGGGATAACTATCCCAAGCAATGACTTTATGGGCAACATCAAATTAACTAAAAAACTGCTGGCTGAACGCAAACCGCTGTTCGAGCCTGGTTTTTATCAGGACAACCTGTTTTCGCGACTGGATATCTTAAATCCGGCCGGTGACGATGCCTGGGATATCATTGAGGTAAAAAGTTCGACATCGGTCAAGGACGTGAATTTGCATGACGTTTCTTTCCAGCGGCATTGCGCTGTGAAAACCGGATTAAAAATCAACCGGTGTTTTCTGGCGGTAGTGAATAATAAATATGTGAAGCACGGCGATATTAATCCTTTCGAATATTTTACCGTGCATGACATCACGGACAAGGTCAATCAGGCAGCCCAGGGAATTGAAGAAAGAATTGAGGAGATGTTTAAGGTTATCGCTTTGCCTGCTTGCCCCGAAATGCGACTCGGAGAATATTGTAATTCCCCGTACGATTGTCCCGTTACACTATGCAGCGCCGGTCTGCCGGAGGGCAATATCTTCGATTTATACCGCGGCGGCAAGAAATGCTATCAGATGTTTTATGACGGTATTCTCAAAGTAGAGGATATCCCCGCAGATTATAAGTTAAGTGAAGCTCAGCAAATCCAGAAGGAGTGCGCCATCAGCGGAACTCCCCACATTGATAAAAAAGCCGTGAGGGAATTCCTGAGCCGGATAAAATCGCCGGTTTATTACCTTGATTTTGAAACCATCAATCCGGTGATACCGCTTTTTGAAGGCACCAGACCGTATCAAAGGATCCCTTTCCAGTATTCCCTGCACAAAGTAACAGGGAATGAAACCAAACATTACTCGTTTCTGGCGGAAGGCCAGGAGGACCCCAGGCCGGCGCTGTTAAGGCAACTGAAAAAAGAAATCGGCACCAAAGGCAGTATTCTGACTTACAACCAGAGTTTTGAAGAAGGCGTCATCAGGGAAATGGCCGAGGTTTTTCCGGAATACGCGGAATGGGCGGCAGCAATCTACCCCCGCATGCTGGATTTACTGCAGCCGTTTCAGAGTTTCAGTTATTATCATCCCGCACAGCACGGCAGCGCCTCGATTAAGAAAGTCCTGCCCGCAGTCACCGGTAAAGGTTACAGCGATTTGACGATCGCGGAAGGTGATGCGGCCAGCAGCGCCTTTTTAACAGTTACCTTTGGCGAAACTTCCGAACAGGAACGGCTGCAGGTGAGACGGGACCTGGAAAAATATTGCGGGCTGGATACTGAAGGGATGATTTGGATTGTGGACGAGCTGAAAAAGTTGAGCGGAGAAAAGAATCAAACCGGGGTACAGCAGCGGCTGTTTGAATTATAAAAGAACGGCTGTCCGGAAAATAGCACGATTATTATTTCTCTTCCGCTTCCGCCAACTCCCCGTTTATCCGCTCGGCCTCCAGGGTCAGTGTTTCCCACTCTTCGGTGAGTTGCACAATATCGGTTTTTAACTGATGGTGTTTCTCCATCGTGGACTGCACTGCTTCGCTGTCTTTGTAAAACTCCGGTTTGGCGAAAGATACCTCGATTTCGGCCAACTGTGCTTCAAATTCCGCTAATCGGGTTTCATTAGCGGCCAGCTGTTTGGCAACATCTTTGCTTGCCTGCTGCAGCTTCTTTAACAGGGCAACTTGGGGGTCGGCGGGCGGCTTCGGCTTTTTCTTAGGAGCCTGCCGGACGGCAACCCAGCCGCGCCCGTCGTCAAATTCCTCTTCCTCCGGCACGGCCTGCGCTGCTTCCTGCTTTTTTGCTTCTTTTTCCACCGGCGGTGGCGCGCCATGCTCTTTGCGGTAAAGGTAACCGGCATAATCCCCGGGGAAAATCTCCGGCACGCCGGCCTGTATTTCGATGATTTTGTTGGCTGTCTGCTGAATCAGGGTGCGGTCGTGGGTGATGAGGCAAATCGTGCCTTTATAAGCTTCCAGGGCATCGGCCAAAATTTCCCGCGAGGCAATATCGAGATGGTTCGTGGGTTCATCCATCAGCAGAAAATTGCTCGGCTGCATCAGGATTTTGGCGAGGGCGACGCGCGCCTTTTCCCCGCCGGAAAGCACCGCTACCGTTTTGCGGACGTCATCGCCGCTGAATAAAAATCCGCCGAGTATCCGCCGCAGGTTTTGCTCCAGCTGGTTCGGGGCCGACCGGGCCAGTTCCTCCAGCACGGTGTTTTCCGGCTTAAGCAAATCGAGCACATACTGCGCGTAATAAGCCACCACAACACCGGTCCCCAAAACTCTTTCGCCGTCTTCAAAAGGCAACACCCCGGCCAGGATTTTCAGCAGCGTCGTTTTGCCGGCGCCGTTCGGGCCGACCAGTGTCACCCGGTCGCCGCGCTCAAGGGTGAGATTGAGGTCGGTATAAATTATTTTCGCGCCGTAAGCCTTTTTAATATGCTTTAAAGTGATGACTTCCCGGCCGCTGTGGGGCGGTTCCGGAAAAGCAAAGTGGATTTTTTTCGTGGTGCGCGGGATGGTGATGACCTGGATTTTCTCCAGTTTTTTGATGCGGCTCTGCACTACGCTGGCTTTAGTCGCCTGCGAACGGAAACGGTTGATAAATTTCGTTTCTTTCTCGATTTGTCTTTCCTGGCGTTTGGCCGAAGCTTCCAGCTGTTCCATTTTTTTCTGCTTGGCGATTACATAACTGTCGTAATTGCCGTGGTGCAGGACGACTTCACCCGGTTCGATGGCCAGCACCTTATTCACGACACGGTTCAGGAACGCGCGGTCGTGGGATGTCAGCATCACCGCGCCGCGGTAGGATGCCAGATATTTTTCGAACCAGATTTGCGCTTCCAGATCGAGGTGGTTCGTCGGCTCGTCCAGCAATAGTAAGTCGGGTTTAATCAACAGCAGTTTAGCCAGTTCGGCGCGCATCAGCCAGCCGCCGCTGAACTCACTCAACGGCCGCGTATAATCGCTTTGTTTAAAGCCTAACCCGGAAAGGATGGCTTGCGCTTCATGGTGGACGTCATACCCACCCGCCAGTTCATAGCTGTGCTGTAAATCGCCCAGCTGAGTCAGGAGCCTGTCATGGTTGGTGGTATCGGAGTCTTCCAGCCCCTTATGCACTACAGCCATCTTTTCGGCGATTGCAGTGATTTCTGTGGAGGCGCCTTCTACTTCTTCCAGCAAAGGATTCCCGGAGCTGGGATTAATGTCCTGCCGCAGATAGCCGATGGTGCCGTCTTTGCGCTTGTTAATCTGTCCGGAATCAGGCAGCGTATCGCCGTCGATGATATCGAACAGCGTGGTTTTGCCGGAACCGTTAGGCCCGATTAAAGCAATACGGTCCCTATCGCCAATATCAAAACTGATATTGGCGAATAATACCCGGTCGACATATGATTTGGTGATATTTTCGGCACGCAGCATAATTAAGTCCCATCATTCATTATACGGATTGGGGAGCGATAAATGAAATATAAATTCAAATTTCGCTTTTATTTGAGAATTATTTGAAGCCCAATAATTTTGATGCTAAATAAGAACAATCTTAACAATTCATTGTTCTCACGACGCTAATGAATCCACAACGCCCCATCTCTTTCTCTTCCCGCGGGGAAGAGGAGGTTTAGTTAGAGGGGCTGCGCCCCTCGTAACTCAAGCCTTGCTTAAAAACGAATAGGTGGTTACTTGTTTTTGTCATTACAATGAAGGCGGGAATGCTGACAAAAAGCATCTACTGTTTTATCCGTTGAACATAATGAGCCAGGTTTTCGCGGCTGATTTGTGTCAGTTCTTTCGGAACCTCATTGGGATGGAACCAGCCGATTTCAGCACATTTTTCCGGTTCCATGATATGCGGTTCACCCGAGGCAATAATGCAGAGAAAAGTGGGGGACACCCAATGCTGTCCTTCCTCTTTGAGGATGTGGTCGACAACATCCAATAATTCACCGACAGTAATCTCTATCCCGAACTCTTCCCGCATCTCCCGCCGCAGCGCATCCGCCATAGTCTCCCCGAATTCCACCGAACCGCCGGGGAATTCCCACAGTCCGCGCTCGTTCTTAGCTGCGGGACCGCGCCGGGCTAAAAACAAACGGCCTTGATTATCGACAATAATCGCCCCGACGCCCACCCCGATATAATCAATGCCGCGCTTCACGGGTGAACATATCTCCGCAATTTATTAAGAAACAATCTTATCGAGCGCTTTGGTTTCGATGGCGGACTTGATTTCCATGGCGATGCGGCGACCGGTGGATACAGGCTTGCCGTATGTCCAGATGGAATATTCGGAGCCGGTGCCGAACGGGTTGGTGCCCGCCACAATCCGGCCGGAAATTTCAAAAACAGTAAAGCCGGTATTCGGATGATAGAAGGTTTCCAGCGCAAAAGGCCCGATGATGCCCGGCGGGATCAGTTCCTGCGCCGCCTCAACCGCGCCTTGACCCATTTTGAAAATATCGGGTAATAAGCTCTCGCGGAGGGTGACCCGCTGGTTACCGGTAATCGTATAATCCATGAACTCCAGGGGGACGTCCGGCAGGGCCCGGTAAGCTTCGTCGATAGGTTCAATCCGTTTGTCGAATCCCATGTGTATCAGCGTGCCGTTTTTCACTTTGTAGCCGACAGTGTTCGGCAGCGGCGAGAAGAAATAATGCGGATAATAGCGCACACCGGGCAGAAATTCCTGGATAGTAAAATGCTCGGCGTCCTCTGCTTTCACCAGCCCGATCTGGACCCTTTCTTTCATCCGCTGATAAAACTCTTTCTTCGAGGAAGCGGTGAAAAAGCCCTTGCCGCCTTTGGCGCCGCGGAATTTCACGAAAATTTTCCGGTCGATTTCGTCCGGCGACGTATATTCTTTCGGTAATCTCAATCCGGCGGCCAGCAGCCATTTGCGCTGGCTTGCGCGGTCGCTTTCCCATTCCAAAGTGCTTCTATTGCCCAGGACCGGCACGTAAAACCCGCCGATCATNNCCGACATATTCCACAAAAGAGCCGTGGGGAATCATGATGGTATTATGGGCGATCAATTCCTGCTGCACCCGCTCTGTCAGGATTTCACTCCAATCATTCACTTCGATGTAAATATCGGGGGTGGCGGCTGCATAGGCATCGTAGGTGGCTTTCCTGTCCGGTTTGCCGACGCCGACGGTTTTAAATCCTTCCTGCTTGGCGCCGTAGAAAATCTGCAGCGCGGAGTGGGAGCAAATCGTGCCGATAGTTATCTTTTTCGGGTCGTACGAATCCAATACTGCCTTAACTTTTTTATCCATTACGTCACCACCTCGCTGAGTCTACCCAGCTTCAGAGCTTCCAGAATATCGATTACGACCAGGTCCAGCGGGTCGTTAATCTGGCGCCCTTCATATTTTGATTTTAATAACTTTTGGAATTTTAACGAAAGGTTCCGCATTTCCGGTGAAGTAGGACCGATGGCCGGGTCGCCGGGAATCCTGGGGGAGACATCGAAGATGACAAATTCCAGTTTCCGGGGGTCGTCATGTGCATAGGCAATCGCGCCCTGTAACCCGAACGGGCCGATCATCCCGGGCGGTTCCTCACGTTTCACGGTATCGATAAATTTGTGCGCCGCTTCCCAGAACATCGGGTGCAGCGATTCCCGCATTGTAATCCCGTAATGCCCCACTTCTTCATTGGTCACCGGGATATTCAACTGCAGCTGCTGCTGGGCCGGTAACTGCAAAAATCCCTGCAAATTTACCTGTCTTCTATCACTGAAACCGACGAGGTCTAAATCGCCGAATTTATCCGCCAGACCGTAAGCCTGCCAGTTGGCATTGACCCGGGAGCCGAAGGCATATTCCTCAATCCGTGCTTTCTTCAACGCATCGGCGTTAATCAGCCCTTTGCCGGTGTAAAATTCCGCTTGCTGATAATACTGTTCGGCGGAATTGGCATAGAAAAACGCCCTTTCCAGCGGCTTGTCCGCCCGCTGCACTTTCACCAGCACCAGCCGGTCGATTTGCTCCGGTTTTTCAAACTGTTTGGGGAAGCGGATGCCGGCTTTTTCCAGGAAGAAATACTGGCTTTTCTCAGCATTACGGTCTTCCGTCCGCAGCATTTTGCGGTTACCGTACATCGGGATTTTAAATTCATTTTCGATGCCATCCACCCCGACATAAACCGTGAACGAGCGGTGGGGAATCCAGACGGTGTTGTAACTCAATAATTCGTCCTGGACTTCCGGTTTCAGAATATCCTTGAATTTATCCAGGGTGATGATATGGTCGTAAAGGTGCTTATGTTCCCGCGCATATAGGGCGTCCCGGCCTTTTTCTACCACCAGCAGCGTTTTGGCGCCGAAAGACTTGGCCGCCATGCCCATCGCCAGTGCGGAATGCGAACCGATGACACCGATGTGCGCTTTTTCGGCGGTATAATTTTTAGCGGTACTGCGTATTTCTGCTAAAGTAATCATTTATATCTATCCCTCTGCGGACTTCGTTTTCCGAAAATATTGGTTGTAACATCGTACTACAAACTAATTGTAAAAGTAAAGCCTGAAAATAATGAAAAACAGGAGGACACCCACTCTCTCTCAATCTCTCCCTATTAGGGAGAGAGACTGCTTTCTTTGGGCAGATTCAGCAGAAAGACTAAGAAAAATCCTGCTTTACCCTTCTGAACTTTTACTAAACATCCAGGTTCTTAACGTATTGCGCGTTGGCGGTGATAAAGGCTTTGCGCGGGGCGACTTCATCGCCCATCAGGACCTGGAAAATCTGGTCGGATTTCGCGGCGTCTTCCACATTGACCTGCAGCAGCGTACGTGTGGCCGGGTTCATCGTGGTTTCCCACAATTGTTCGCTGTTCATTTCGCCCAGACCTTTGTAGCGCTGCACTTCCACCCGCTTGTCCTTCAGTTCTTTCAGAACCGCGTCCCGTTCCTGGTCGGAGTAAATCCACCGTTCCTCTTTGTTGGTTTTGAGGCGGTACAACGGCGGTTGGGCAATAAAAAGGTGCTGCTCGGTGATGAGTTTCGGCATATGCCGGAAGAAGAAAGTCAGTAAAAGTGTGCGGATATGAGAACCGTCCACGTCGGCATCGGTCATCAGGATGACTTTGTGGTAGCGCAGTTTTACTGAATCGAAACTCTCATCGAGTCCGGCTCCCAGCGCCGTAATTATAAAGCGGATTTCAGCCACGCCCAGCATTTTCTCCGGGGAGGCTTTTTCCACNNGCGGAGCCGCCGGCGGAATCGCCTTCCACCAGGTACAGCTCGCAAAGCGTCGGGTCTTTCTCGGAACAATCGGCCAGTTTGCCGGGCAAGGTTCCGGTATCGAGGCTGTTTTTGCGTACGACGAGGTCGCGGGCTTTGCGGGCGGCTTCACGGGCGCGGGCCGACAACAGACATTTATCGATAATCGATTTGGCGTCGTCGGGATGCTCTTCCAGGTATAACGCCAGTCCTTCGGCCACTACGGCTTCCACGGCCGGTTTAGCTTCGGCATTGCCCAGTTTGCCCTTGGTCTGCCCTTCAAATTGCGGTTCGCCGATTTTGATGCTGACAATCGCGGTCAAACCTTCCCGCACATCGTCACCGCTCAGATTTGCATCTTCTTCCTTGAGGAACTTATTTTTATGGGCATAATCGTTATAGACGCGGGTCAAAGCGGAACGGAAACCGGTGAGATGAGTACCGCCGTCCATCGTGTTGACGCAGTTAGCGAAACTGAAAATGGATTCGCTGAAACCGTCGTTGTACTGCAGCGCGACGTCCACACCGATGCCGTTGTTGGTTTTCGAAATGTAAATCGGCTGTTTGTGCAGCACGACACGGTTATGGTTCATGTGGCGCACAAAACTGGCCAGGCCGCCCTCGAAATAGAAGGTCTGTTCTTTGTCGTCATTGACATCGATTAAAGATATTTCCAGCCCTTTGTTCAGATAAGCCACTTCCCGGATGCGGTCGCAGAGGGTATTGAAATCATATTTTATCGTGCCGAAAATTTCCGGGTCGGCCAGGAAGGCGGTGGTGGTACCGGTGCCTTCTGACTTGCCGGCCACGGCGACATCCACCTGCGGGATACCCTGATGGTATTCCTGGAAATATAGTTTATCGTTACGCTTGACCCAGACTTTGACCCAGGTGGAAAGCGCGTTAACCACGGAAGCGCCGACGCCGTGCAGGCCGCCGGAGACCGTATAGGCTTTGCCGCCGAATTTCGCGCCGGCATGGAGCACGGTCATGACGGTTTCCAGCGCGGATTTACCGGTCGCCGGATGGATTTCGACGGGGATACCGCGGCCGTTGTCTTCCACGGTAATGGAATTATCTTTTTCGATGGTGACTTTGATATGCGTGCAGTAGCCGGCCATGGCTTCGTCGACGCTGTTGTAAATAATTTCATAGACCAGATGGTGCAGGCCGCGCTGGTCGGTGCTGCCGATGTACATACCGGGACGGCGGCGCACCGCTTCCCGTCCGCCTAAGACGGAAATTGCCGCGGCATTATATTCTTCGGTACCGTCATTATGCCGGTCTCTTTTGGGCATAGACGCAGGAACGTTATTTTCAGTCATAATAGACACTCACTCCGGGGAATTAATAATACTAACGATTTGATATCAGAAAAGATGCGGGATTGCCTGTAATTACGATCCGCATCCGCTAAAGAATCTACCATAAACTTATTATACCACACTAAAGCTCAGATTTGAAGCTGGCGAGATACGAATAAACAATCCCCCTTGTCATTCCTGCGGAGGCAGGAATCCATTCCACACGCCCCTGTCCTTTCTTCTATTTGAAAATTCAGGAAACAATTATTGGAATTGATTATGCGGAAGCACTCTGAGTTTATTGATTGACCAGAGGCGATTTGGGTTTTTAGTCCAAACTGGAATGACTTTGTCGAATTGGAGGGTGAAATCTGGTGTGCTCTCCACGGGGTAAATCCCTCTGTATCTCCCTTTACAAAAGGGAGAAAATCCTGATTGCAGGGATAAAGGGGATGCCCCTTTCGGCATTTTTGGCAGTTGAGTTCCTTACTTCGACTGTACATTTCGACTGATGTCGAAAGTATTTCGTCCTTTAAAAGGACTCAACGTGTCTCCAATATTAACCCTTTACTGGG
>PMCB01000020.1:17925-20759 GCA_003153955.1 Dehalococcoidia bacterium
TATTATATGACGGGTTACCTACGGGGTGTCAAGCGGATTTTGTCACCTCTTTTGGAGCGGCCAGCTAACAGCGGTCAGCTTTCAGCTGATAGAAATTGTCACTCTCCTTTGATTCCTCCCTGGAAGGGAGGAAGATTACATTTTTCTTAGGACCGGGGACACTAAAAAGAGAAGACTAACCGGGTGGTTGTCACCTTTTTCCAAAAGATGAATAAAATGCCATAGTTAACGCAAATTTGATAACACCTTAAACTTTGATTAACACCATTCGGTACTATTTAGTAATTAAGCGCTATTTACAATTAATAATATTATATGAATGATATATATAGTATTAAATATATTGTTTTGCAAAATTATAACTTACTGGAAATAAACAGGAGATTAAATTGTACCTTTTCAAGTTGCACGGAGTATGGCAGGTGGATATATAAACGCCCTATCTTGAGCGAGATAGGGCCGAAAATTATTAATAATATTAGCAAGGAGAAAGAAATTGAATAGAATTATCAAGATAGGTCTAACCATTGCGGTGACACTCAGCTTACTTGGGATTATGGTTGTTCCAGTTCTGGCAAGTGATGGAAGTGCTACCATTGTAAATTCACAATTTAGCATCGGGGATGGCACTCACGGTAAGAATATTCCAATAGGGTCAACTGTAACCGAGTATAGTAATGGTATTACTGAAGTTGTTGGGCCAGACAATTCGGTTGTGTTAAAAGCTGCTGATTCGGATTCTCCCTCCATTCAAACACCTGATGGACCTGCACAAGCGGATCGTGTTTTTGAAGTTCCAGCTGGAACTTATTTAGTTACGAACGGTGATGTCGTTACTGCTTATCAAAATAATGTGGCAATTTTAACCATAATAAATCAACACGACGTATCTTCAGCCAACAATCAGTCCTCTTCGTCAGCTACCCCGCCCCAGATATTCAGAAATCCAGGTTGGATTGAAGATGCATATGACACAGGTATAAAGGCAGATTATAACAGTGCTTATTGGGTAGTGCCGCACATGCCGGTGAATCATAATACAGATGCCATCAATTTCCTTTTTAATTCTGAGTTAGATTGGACTGGACAAAATATTATTCAACCAGTTTTACAATACAATCAAGCCTCAGAACATTGTTGGACTATAGCGGACTGGTATGGCATGTGGGGTACCTATATTCACACGGGTGATTTGGTTGTCAATGAGGGTGATCTTATTCAAGGAACTATGACCTTTGAAGGTAACGATGTTTGGGACATAGATATTAAAGACATAACTACCGGTTTCACGATGCCTTTTGATTTACGACAAGTGAATTTTGGTCCTGATAATCCGTTCGGTCAGATGGTGTGTTGGGCATTGGAAGGATATCACATTCAAAATAATAACGATGTATGTGATAGTGAATTGTTTAGTAATATAACGTTGACTCGTAACGGAAACCCGGTTAGTTTGCACCTCAAAACTTGCGTCGGTTCTAACTTTTCTCAGCTTACAAACCTTAGTGTTGCTACGAGCCCAACTTCTGTCGCCTTATACACTGCAAATTGGTATTAACAATTAATAAGCATATAACTAGTTAAGAGGGTTTAGATTGTTCACTATTATTCTTCGAAATTAGAATTGGAGGTTTTATTGGGATATAATAACGGACCGAAACAACATTCCATTTACATAGGCTTGTTCGAATTCTACAACATCTGTGATATAATCATAAATCGAAGATAGGTTTAAAGAGGCGGGTTGCCCAATTGGCAACCTTAGAGATAAATATGATTTCGGTTGAGTAAATACTGAGATGAAAAAACAATTCCCATTTCTCGAGATTCTCGGTGGCGTACTGGGAATAGCCGCAACAGCTATCTTGATGCGGCAGAGGTTTACTATCGGCGGACCACAGGTGTTCCATTCGGATCAGTTGATCGGAAACACTATTTTCACCGTTCTTCTTCTCGTGCCGTTCGTGGCAACTATCGCAGCTGCCTTCACCTTACCAGTAAAGTTGCGTTGGCCTATGCTGCTTTCCTCGTCACTCCTCTCGCTGTTGTGGCTTACGGCAAGCAGAGTCGCGCAAAATTTCCCGGACTTTCCGCACCCCCATCCTTCAGGGTCATTGTTCTCACTAAGTATGCTGCTTTTCTTACCCGCAACTACAGTATTGATAATTGCAACGGGCTTATCATTACGCCATGGGGCTAAGCTGTCTCTGTCGAAACGAAAGGCAATCACCCTTGGGACATTATCGCTCTTCACTGCTTGTCTTCTCGGTGTGTCGCTATACGTCCTTTTCTTACACCAAGGGGCAGAACTTTGGACACGGGTAGTCCCTAATGGACAATGGATACGCGTACCGGATATTATGCATCCCCCTGAGCTTGCGACAGGCGACTTGGCGCAAGAATTATTGAATGCAGGAGTCGTTAAGCCATTGATGGCATGGATAAGCGCTGGACTTCTCGCCCTGGGCATCTTCTCTTTTGCTATCCTTAGCAGGATAGCAAGCCAACCTAGTTCTGACTTGGATAATGATTATCGCGGGAATATTTAGATTTCAGGCACGAAGTGTTGACAAGCCGTTTCAGAACGTGTTATAATAGTAAAAGTTGGACATTGAGAAGCAACCAAGGGTTTTGACCCGCGGAAATGCTTCTCTTTTCTTTTTATGGGGATTAGTTAATTTCCCTTTCCACTCTCTGCATTACTGCATTATTACAATACCCCTACGCTACTGACGGCTGTATGCTGATCGCTGATAGCTCTGTTATAATGAAGCCATGTCAGAAAAACCCTTATTAGTGCTCTTCGACGGCAACGGTTTGATACACCGGGCTTT
>PMCB01000080.1 GCA_003153955.1 Dehalococcoidia bacterium
GCGAGCATCGCGTGATAAGACGCCATACTGAGGTGGCGGCCATTCTGAATGGTGACCATCCCCACACCGACATTGCGCGCTTTTTCAATGGCGATTTGCATCGCTTTCGGGGCAATAATTATCCCCAGGCCGCCGTCGGCGTTAATGCTGGCCACGGCCGGCGATTCGCGCAGGATTTTCCAATCGGGCGTGGGATTTACCAGCTTATCTTTATAAAACCCAACATATCTTTGAAGAATGTTGGAGACGCCGTGGCTGGCCACGCCGCGCAGGTCGGCGGTAACCAGGACATCCGCAGCCAGGCGGCAGTCATCTTTCGGGACACCCATTTTTTCAAAAATGGCGACGGTCGTTTCACGCAGGTTTGATTCCGTGACCCGGATGGTATCTTTTTCGTTTAATTTAAGTGCGTCCAAGGAAGACCCCCTAATATCAGATTAACTTGGTAAAATAGCCAATCCCCCTCTCTCTAACTGAGCTTGTCCGAAAACTCTTAAGTTTCCTAATAAAGTCCATTCCCCCCCTTTCGCGAAAGGGGGATTAAGGGGGATTTATATTGCAGAGTTGAACATTTCGCCTCAAATTTTATTTCCAGGGCTATCTTCGTACAACCTCAGGACTGACGTTGGGGAATAACCTACTTAGTGTACTGCATTTCGGCGTAAGGAAAAACCGCGACATTCGCGACTGAAGGATAATCGGCGGCGAGGATTTTCAGGACGTCATCCCATTTGTCCATAAAAATCACTTTTTCCGATTTGGGGAAGGTGCTGCGCCCGGCGATATCCGGATATTCGGAATAGACAATCAGCCGCTTCACTTTGGACGGCAGCGCTTTCATTTTATACTCCGGTCCGCAAATTTCACAGCCAAAACCCCCGAACATATAGTGGACAATCTGACCGGCCGGTTCGTTGGCGACCAGCACGACATCCCCGCCTTTCTGCCCGATACCGGGATAAGCGATGTTCAGGCAGGAACTGGCTTCGCTGGCTTTCACAAAAGCGTTGGCAATAACAATATCTTTGTCCTGAGCCGGCGGCGTGAAGTAATGCTTTTTACTTTCGGCGACACCGGCAGCATAAGCCGGTTGCAAAGCGCCGGAAAAAACCCGGGCAGTCTCGCCCCACCGGTTGTAGAGAACATTGATAATGAAATCCAATCCGGCCATTTCCGCGGCTTCCCCGATATCCAGGCGAACAGGATTATCGTCAAAATTGCCCACGCCTGCTTTGCCGGGCGAAAGTTCAAATTGCGCGATGTGGTGGTTATGCTGCGTGGCATCGAAAGAAGCCACGCCGGGGAGGATGATTTTACCGCCGCCGCCGAAACCGGACATGCCGTGCGGCACAATTCCGCCGATGGCAATTTTCAAGTCGCATTTCATGACCTCGGCGTTGATGGATACCTCGGTACCGAAAGTTGTTGTTTTGCCGATGGGAATACAGTTGTTAAAAGGGTTATGGTTATAAACGGGAAAACGCTTCAGCACATCCTCACCGAGTTTTTTGACAAAATCGAGGCGGGTCAGCGCACCGTGACAGCCGGTGGCGCAAATAAAGCGGATGTTTTGGTCGGCAATCCCCGCTTCCGCCAGTTCTTCCAGAATATGAGCGATAAAATCAAAAGTGCGGGTAATCCGCGACATGTCGTCAAAAAGGATGACGACCTGCTGCTTGCCCCTGGCAAGTTCCCTGATCGGTTTGGTGCCGATCGGATTGTCGAGCGCACGGCGAATCGTGGAGGGTGTCATGGCCGGCAGGTCATAACCGGTCATGTTACAGGTTTCAATCTGCCAGTGATCGGGAAGGCGATATTGAGCTTCGCTCCGGCCGTGCCAGGCGAGTTGAGGTAATTTGATTACCGCCATGATTCACTCCAAATCAATCGCGATTAGCTGAAAAAACAGATTTTATGTCAAGTATCAACCGCTGGCCACCGGCAGGCTGAGCCCGCTTTGCTCCCAATCGTGCATTTGAGCCTGAGCAACATCGACGTCGTGCTGAATTTTTTCAATGTCCGCATCAGTAAGATGCGAGAACCGACCCTGCAGTTTTAAATACTCGGCGACCGGTTTAAATTTTTCCGGCTTGACGGTAATCTTCAGCTTGCCGTCCTCGATTTCGTAAAGAGTAAAAATGCCGGTCGTCACCCCCAGTCTCGAGACATGAATCATTTTTTCCGGCGGGAAACGCCAGCTCGTCGGACAAGGGGTATAGACATGAATATATCTAAAACCGCGCATTTGCCGGGCTTTCGCCAGTTTTTTCATAAAATCATCCATATAGGCCAGGGAAGCAGTGGCCACATAAGGCACGCGGTGGGCGGCGATAATCAGCGGCATGTCTTTGCGGGGCGTGCTTTTGCCTTTTTCCGCATCACCGACGGGGGTGGTGGTGGTCCAGGCATATTGCGGCGTGGCGCCGCTGCGCTGGATACCGGTGTTGGCATAGGCTTCATTGTCTTCCGTGACGCAGAGGAAATCGGAGTTTCTTTCGGCGGCTCCGGATAATGCCGTAAACCCGATATCACCTAAGCTGCCGTCGCCGCCGATGAGCACGACTTTGGTGTCTTCCTGTCCTTTTTCTTTTAATCCCAGTGAAATTCCCGTGGCGCAAGCAGAGCCGCTGGGCAAAGGCATCGAGGGGAAAGCCGCCATCCCCAGTCCGGTCATACTGCCCATACCCTGAGCGGCATTCCAGGCGCCGCAGCCAATATTTTCTACCAGGACGGTATTTTGTCCGAACGCTTCCACCACTTTGCGCACAACCAGCGCCATGCCGCAGCCGGGGCAAGCCGTGGTTCCCGGATAGAGTAATTTGTCATGCTGCACAGGCACCGGATTGACGGCAGTGATGTCGAAATTTGGTATCCATTCAATTTCGCCGGTGACTTCACCGGTGGCGGCAACTTTCAAAGCCTTATCGGCCATGTATTTAAAATCGGAGATAAGAATCTCGGCGCTGTGCAGCCCGGCGATAAAGCCGATGACGCGGGCCTTTTCCCCTGCGAAATTGTAAAGCGTGGATTTGATTTCGGTAACGCAGGGGCCTTCGCCCAGGCCGCGGGAAACACTGCGGTCCACCACTGCAATAACTTTGACCTGACGTGAAAGTTCGATAAAATCGGCTTTGGGGAAAGGCCGGAAGGAACGGACCCGTACTAAGCCGACGCGCCGGCCTTCCGCACGCATCTGTTCGACGGCAATCCTGGCATTGCCCGACATCGAACCCATTGTCACCAGCACTACATCCGCGTCGTCGCAGTAGAGCTTTTCCACCAAACCGTTGCCATATCTCCGGCCGAACATTTTGTCGTATTCATCGTTGGCCTGCTGAATAACGCCGCCGGCGCGGATGACGGCTTCATTTTTGAGGAACTCGTAGCCCATATTTTCGTCCGAAGTCCCTCCCCCGGATAAAGCCATCGGGTTGCAGGGGTCGAGGACAACATGCTTCGGCACATATTCGGGAATGAATTTATCCACGCCGGACTGCGCAGGGATTTCCACCATTTCGGTTGTATGCGTGATATAAAAACCGTCGATGCAGACCATTATTGGTAACAAAACTTTNNCGGCCGGTCATCGTATCGCTGTGGTCGCACTCCACCGCTTTTCCCGGTGAAGAAATCGGACGGTTGGCAACCGCCATCACTACCGGCAGCCTTCTGCCCGGAATATAAGCAATCGCTTCATAGCCGTAGGCAAACCCCTGCGATGATGTCCCGGTAAAAACCCGGACGCCGGTCAGGGCGGCGGACATCACGGTAAAAATGGCGCCGTGTTCGCCTTCCGATTCTACAAATTGGGCTTTCAAAGAGCCGTCAGCTACAAAATTAGCCAGTGTTTCGACAATCGTAGTTTGCGGGGTGATGGGATAAGCCGCAATCACCTTGGGCCGGGCAAGCCGGACGCCATATGCAATCGCTTCATTGCCGGTAAGCGCTTTTATTTCTGACATGGTTTGTCCTCCGTTAACGTTCCAATACCATTGTTACCGCACCCCGGGGGCATTCGACGGCACAGATCCCGCAGCCTTTACACTGTTCGAGGTCGGGTTTCCATCCGGTCCCTTCATTTGTCGAGAGAATACCCTCCGGACACAATGAAGAACAGATTTCGCACAGGTTGCAGGCGCCGCAGTGGAAACAGCGTCCGGCCTCGTGCATTACGGCCGATTCCTTGGGACCGGTATTGACTTCTTTGAAGGCGGATTTACGCTTCCCCGCCGGCAGTTCCGGTTCAACCTGACGCGGTTCTTTGGTAAAATATTCGACGTTCAAATCCTGATAGGTAATAACATCTCGTTCCGGTGTTTCCGGCAGCGGTTGGCCGCTGATTGCCGAATCGATGGCGACGGCCGCTTTTTTCCCGGCGGCGATGGCTTCAACGACAGTGGCCGGGCCGGTCACAACGTCCCCGCCGGCATAGACACGCTCACGCGCGGTCTTCAGGTTTTTAGAATCCGCCGTAATAGTGCCGCGTCCGGTGATTGTGATTTGATCATCCCCTTGAATAAAAGTCAGGTCAGGAGACTGACCGACGGCAGGCACAACCATCTCGGCATCAATATTAAAATCGGAGCCTTGTACCGGTATGGGATTCCTGCGGCCGGATTCATCCTTCCTGGCCAATTTCATCCGGATACACTTAATCCCTGTAACTTTTCCGGCTTTGGTTAGAATTTCCGCGGGGGCAGTGAGGAATTCAATTTTAATACCCTCGGCTTCGCAGGCGGCAATTTCTTCCTCACCGGCCGGCATTTCCTCACGGGAACGACGGTAAAGAATGACCACTTCTTTCGCGCCCAACCGGAGGGCGGAGCGGGCGGCATCGACAGCGACATTACCGCCGCCGTTCACGACGGTTTTTGCGCCAACTTTAACTTTCTTACCGAGGCGGATGTCCCGTAAAAATGAAACACCGGGAACAACGCCCTTAGCGTCTTCACCGGGAATTCCCAGCATCTGCGCCCGGTGGGCGCCGGTGGCAATGAAAACGGCCTTGTAGCCTTGTTTTAAAAGTTTATCTATGGTGATATCTTTACCGAGGATCACGTTGTTTTTAATTTCCACGCCCATTTTTGAAATTCGCGCGATTTCCCTGTCGAGGATGCTGCCGGGCAGGCGGTACTCCGGGATGCCGACACGCAGCATGCCGCCGGATACCGGCAAGGCTTCAAAAATGGTCACGCTGTAATTTTTTTTAGCCAGATAATAAGCCGCGCTTAATCCGGCCGGTCCCGAGCCGATCACGGCAATTTTGTCTTTTTCTCCGGTAACATTTTGAGCCGGAATATCCGGTCCCGCGCCATAATCTCCGACAAACCGTTCAATCGAATGGATGGCTAACGGTTCATCGAAATTTTTACGGTTACAGCCGCCTTCGCAGGGATGATAGCAAACCCGGCCTGTAATAGCGGGCAGAGGATTATCTTCCAGCAGCAATTGCAGGGCTTCGGGAAGCCGGTCTTTTTCCACCAGCTCCAGATAGTCGCGGATCCTGATTCCGGCCGGGCAATTATCGGTGCACGGCGGCAGCATGTCAACCGACAAAGGTTTACGCGTGCGCCAGCTGCCGGTTTTGGCAGTGCTGGCTTTATTGACCGCCATCCCCAAAAGAAGTTCCATCTTTAGTTTTCGGGCCACCGTTTGCTGCGGTGAGGCAACATCCGGCAAAGCCTTCACATCAAAATTCATTACCTGCGTATCCTTAAAAGCGGCGTGGGTTGATTTTTCGTTGTTTTTGGCCGTATTGCCGGTGAACTTGGAATAAGATGCTTTGACAATCGAATCCAGCCCGACCCAGTCGGTGGTCGCGGCAAACGCGCCGAGCATGGCGAAATTGGTAAATGGGATGGCCATACTGCCGAAAATGTCATCGGCGATTTGATTGGCATCAACCGCGCCTATCTTTGCAAGTGCGACTTTAGTCTTGATATCCGCGGGGCTGAGACTGCTATTGAAAACAGCGATGCCGCCCTGTTTCAGGCCGTCAAAGACGTTCATGCTGCCCGGTAATTTAGAGTCTAACACCACGATACAGTCCGGTTTATATATCTGGCTGCGGGTGGTGATGGGTTTATCATCAATGCGGAGGAAGGCCTTCACCGGCGCGCCGCGGCGTTCACCACCGAAAAAAGGAAACGCCTGGGCATATTTGCCTTCCAGCGACAGCGCGGCAACTAGCACGGCTGCGGCGGTGACTGCGCCTTGTCCGCCCCGGGCATAAAACACGATTTCTTTCATATCGTTATTTCCTTGTGTTTCAAAAAAATCAATATATTTTACCTAGTATGCTATGGCAAAGCTGAGACATTTGTCAATGTGAAAGGTGTAAAAAGCCGTCAGGGTATTTTTATTACCATTTTAAGGAGTCTGACGGGTTAAACAAGTGATACTGAATAGGGTTAGAGACCCTTCGTCCGCGTTCGGGGCGTTAAAACCTATAATATATTCGTACCGAGTATTATTAAATTAAGGAAAAGACAAACCGGGGAAAACAGCTTCCAGCAAAGCTGGAAGCTGTTTTCTTTTCATTGTCATGGTCGGGCTTGACCCGACAATCCAGAGGCTACGGACGCTGTAAAAAAAATATTACAATTTGGAATTTCAAGTCAAATAAAATGCCGAGCAAAAAATGGCGGGAGGGTTCGAAACCCTCCCCTGCATGCACTTTCGTTTGACGAATAAAATCACTGATGTAAATAAAAGAAGGTGTTTCAGGCACCTGCTGTAATATTAAAGGCCTTCGAGTTTATATTGCCGGGCCAGATCGGCATAGATTTTGGGACTGTTCTGGCTCCACCATTCCTGTTCTTTGGCAATTTTCCCCTTGATTTCGGCGGGGACGCCGACAACAAAGGACCTTTCCGGAATTTTCATTTTTTCTTTGACAACACAGCCGGCGGCGATGATGGAATAATCCCCGATTTCCACATTATGCAGGACTGTAGCGTTCATACCGATGAGGACATTGTTGCCGATTTTCCAGGCGTTGCTGACCGCCCCGTGCCCGATGACAGCATTTTCGCCGATGGTGACATCGAGGGAGGGAGGGAAAGACGGCGTCCCCGAATGGATGACACAATTGTCTTCGATCACCGAATTTTTGCCGATGGTGATTTTACCGAGGTCGCCGCGAATCACGGCGCCGGGCCAAACCGAACTGTTCTCGCCGATTTCGACATCGCCGATAACATAAGCCGCTTCGCTAACAAAAGCCGACTCATGGACCAGCGGGGTTTTGCCGTTTAGACTTTTAATCATGTCTGCCTCCAGCGGTCACGTATATCCGGAAGAAGAGCTGACTTTTGTTTATATTATCATATCCCCAGGTTATCAGACGACAGGCGGCTGCGGGGTGACATCCGGAGGAATCACCGGCGGAGTATCCATGGCGGAAGGAGGGATAAAGGGGACATCATCAGCCGTATCCGCGGGTACAATTGCAGGAGCGACACCGATAGGGCCGTTCGGCGGATTATCCGCGGGAATCTCTTTTTCATTTCGCCAGCGGAGCCATAACACAACAGCGGTGGTTAAGACCGCAATCGCGGTCAGATAAATCTCGCTCTGGACGGAGGTCATTTTATTATCTTGAATCAGGATGATACTGTAATTGACGAAGCCGTGCAGGAAGGCAGCAATCACATAGAACAGCCAACCTTTCCGTTTAGCGATACCCCAACCTGTAAGCGCCGAAGCCGCGATATGAAAAGCGACGGCAAAAATGCGCTCCCAAAATCCGATCGCATAATTGTCCACGACAGACCAGGAAACCCCATTGACAAATATCTGGTTGTGGACCCAGATCGCTTCAAAGACGCCGAAACCCGCGCCGGAGACAGCACCGATAATTAATCCCATCTTCGGGGTAAGACTCCGCTTGCTGCGCCACCAGCAGACAAGCGTCGGGACTAATTTTGCGGCTTCCTGAACCAGGCCGCTGAGCAGGACAAGGGGGAAAGCGGCAATAAGGTACCAACGTAAAATGGCAGTCGGTGTCAAAAAATGACTGATTCCGTCTCCATACCAGTTCTGGAGCGGAATTTGAACGAAAGCGATGGCGGACCAGGTGAGAATCGCGCTGACAGCCGCGACAACCCAGAGCATCGGTTTTTTAAATAACGGCGGGCGGTAGAACATCAGCCAGAAGGCGCCAAAAACCAGCCCGAGGGCGATTGCTACTAAAATCGATTTCCAGTTGGTGCCGGCAAAATAAAAAGCCCCATTAAAGAAACTTGTCATTTGACTAAGCATTTCCCATCCGCTCCAAATTAATTCTATCCTGACATTCTATCACAATTTGCGGCGGTGAAACCTGTTTCATGTGGGAATAATACCGGACGTGAGAGCTTTGCCGCAACACAATCCGCAGAGATATTAAAGCACTGCCGTATATCTGATCGATCGATATTCAGCGCACGGCACCGGTATCAGGGTGACACAACCGTTATTGTTATATCATTGCTGGTCACGCCGGAGAGTGTCGCGAAAATATCTGTTTGCCCGGGCTTGAGCCCGGTAGCCAGACCGGCGGCGGAAATAGTGGCGACATCGGTATAGGTACTGGTCCAGTTTACCTGAGAAGTGATGTCATTAATAGTACCGTCGGAATAACTGCCGAGGGCAGAAAATTGTTCGGTTTTTCCGACCGGCAAATTAGCAACTATCGACCGCGAAACCGCAACGGAAGTTAAGGCCGCAGCGGCGACGGGGGATATTTCTAAAACTACAACATTGCTGATTACGCCGTTGCCGGCGGCGGTAATATCGGTGTTACCCAGCGTAGCGGTGGTGGCCAAACCGCTGTAAGAAATAGCCGCGATGGCTGAATCGGAGCTATTCCAGAGGACCGAACCGGTGCAATCCGCAGTACTTCCGTCGCTATAAGTTCCCATGGCCGAAAATTGGACGGTGCCCCCAAGCTGGATCTTAACCGGGGACACCTGTTGAATAGCTATTGAAACCAACCTGACGGCGGCAGTGGTTGATGTGTCGGTGGTGGCGGTGGTGCGCGGAACAATACCGGTTAACGTCGTTCTGGCCGGAGAACAGGCGCCGGTAAGCAAAGTTGAAACCAGCAGCGCCGCTGCAACCGGGAAATATCCGATAAATTTTAATTGTTTTCCGTTCATCACAACTCTCCGTTTTTCTCAACCGGCCCGGGGACAAAAATCAGTCCGATTTCAGGATATAGAACCAAAGATATTGAATATAATCATACATCAGGCTAACTAAAAAATGCCAATCAACGTGTTTTTAAAAATCATGCTGAAGAAGCGTTCCCATATTGATAAATAAATGAGGGAAGGAATATAATCATTTCAATTATTTCGTTTCAACGTGTATCATTTCCTGCAAAGGAGCGTAAAAATGAACCGCATAAAAATCGACCTCGACCGCGTAACGAGCGGCATCGACCGCAATATTTTCGGCGGGTACATGGAGCTCGGGTCTAAAGATACTATGTTCAAGCACCTGGACATTCTTGACCCGGCCCGCGGGGACAAAGGGCTGCCTGACGATGTGATGGCGGTGCTGGAACCGGTGAAAATGGCGAATATCCGCTTCGGTGGTAATTTCTTTTCAGGTTACCGCTGGCGAGACGGCGTTGGCCCGCGGGCAGACCGCCCGGCGCGGCACGAACTGGCGTGGAACAGTCTGGTACCGAATAATTTCGGCACCAACGAATTTGTGACGTTCTGCCGGACATTGGAGGCGGAACCTTACCTCAATACCAATTGCGGGGACGGCGACATGCGGGAAGCCGCCGACTGGGTAGAATACTGCAACGGCACGGGAAATTCATATCTGGCGAACTTGCGCCGGTCACACGGCTTCGACGCGCCGCATAACGTGAAATACTGGAGTATCGGCAACGAAGTCGACAGCCCCGGTCAAATCGGTTACAAGACCCCGCAGGAATATGCCCGGGCGGCGACCGAATTCAGCAAGGTCATGAAACTGGTAGACCCTTCGATTAAACTGACCGCTTCGGCGACCTGCAGCTGGGAAGACTTTCCTTTAGGGCCGCAATTCCTTTACCGCAAAACCGAGTGGGTGGAAAGGGCGCAGTTGATATTGGAGCAAGCCGGAGAGCGGATCGATTATATGGCCCTGCATAAATACGCCCATCCTTACACCGACGATTCATTCGAAACCCTGATGGCTTTCGCGGCCGGTTTTGAGGAACATATAAGCGCTTACGAAGGATTGATCAAGGCCGTCAGTCTGGAACGCGGGATTAAACATGCCGTAGCTATCGCAGTCGACGAGTGGGGCATCATTTATATCCCGGAGGAACTGCGCAGGGAAGTCCCGATTATCGTGACGGTGGATGAATCCGGCCGGGCACAGTTGCCGGCGGAGGAAAAAGTACCGCCGCGACCGAGAAGAAAGAACAGCGTCGGAATGGAGCAGGCCCTGTTGACGGCGCTGCATCTGAATACCTTCATCCGCCACGCCCGGTCCGTGCGGATGGCCAACTGCACCTCGATGCCGACCCCGGCATGTCTCAGTTTCCCGGAACCGGAAAGCATCGTACTGCGGCAGGCAATTTACTTCCCGTTTGAACTTTACAGCCGCACCTGCGGACAACTGGCATTAGACGTTTTCCATGACGGCGACACTTTCTCCGGCGCTTACAAAGGAATGGCCTATTCCGGGATCCGCACTCTGGATGTCTCCGCTACACTGGATACAGCGCGGAAACAGCTGGTGATATACGCGGTCAACCAGAGCCCGGACAAGGCCATGGAAACGACGGTTTCGCTGGATTCCGGAGTTTTTAACGGAAAGATAAAAGCCTCGATAGTCAACGGGCCGGACATCAAAGCCGCCAACACCCTGGAAAAACCGGACAATGTCGGGGTGCATGAGACGGTACTAAAAGCGGCGGGCAAGACTTTGACTATAACTTTCGAACCGCACTCAGTCACGGTTCTGGTGTGCCCGGTCGGGTAAACAGCAAATAAATAATTCATCAGGATTTGGTACTGACGGCGACTTGCCATTCAATATCGCAGTTAAGCCCGGCCGGCGATTATAACAGATGAAACCAATGTCCGCGGAGTCAATTATGAAAAACAACGGCGCACCTTCCGGCGCGCGCAGCCAAAGCGACGCCGAAAAGGTAAAAATGAATAACCCCACGTTCCGTTTAAGCAACAATTTCGATTTTGACTGGAAATTTTTTAAGGGTGATATACCGGGCGCGGAACAGCCGGATTTCAGCGATACCGAATGGCGAAGCCTGGATTTGCCCCACGACTGGAGCATCGAAGGGCCGTTCCGTGAAGAACCCGGTTCAATGACTTCTGCCCACCTTCCCACGGGCACCGGCTGGTACCGGAAACATTTCAAAATCCCCGGGGCTTACCGGAATAACAAAGTTACTGTTGAATTCGACGGCGTGTACCAGAACAGCGAAGTCTGGATTAACGGGCGATACCTGGGGAAACGGCCCTACGGCTACATCAGTTTTTATTACGACATCACCCCGTATTTGAATTTTGGCGGCGAAAATGTGATGGCAGTCAGAGTCGATAATTCCCGCCAGCCGAATTGCCGCTGGTATTCCGGCTCCGGAATCTACAGGCATACCCGGCTGACAGTCACCGATAAATTGCACATCGCCCATTGGGGCACATTTATAACCAGCGAGAAAGTCAATGAAAAATCGGCAACCGTGCTAATAAAAACACGGGTGCAGAACGAAGATAAGAGTAATGCGGAATTTATTTTGACCATCGTTTTCCTGGACAGTGACGGGAAAACAGTCGTGACGGCGGAAGCGATGCAAAGCATTGCGGCGGGCGCGGAATTTGAATTCACCCAGAAAATAAAGATAGCTAAACCGGTGCTGTGGTCGCCGGAAAATCCCTATCTTTACACGGTGCGTAGCACGGTGATAAAACAGGACAGAACCGCAGATGAATATGATACGGCGTTTGGGATTCGAGAAATTGAATTCAATGCCGATAACGGATTCCTGTTAAACGGACGGCAGGTGAAGCTGCACGGTGTATGCTTGCACCACGAGGCCGGCGCCGTGGGCGCGGCGGTACCGGAACGGGTTTGGGAACGACGGCTGGAAAAACTGAAAGCGATGGGCTGCAACGCTATCCGCACATCGCACAATCCTTATTCTCCGGAATTCATGGATTTATGCGATAAAATGGGATTCCTAATAATGGATGAAATCTACGACGAATGGAAAGAACCGAAACCGCAAACGCCGGATTATGGATACAGGATTTACTTTGACGAATGGTCAGAGCGCGATGTCACTGATTTCATCCGCCGCGATCGGAACCATCCCTGCGTCGTAATCTGGAGCGCCGGCAATGAAGTCGTCGACCAGGTAGTGCCGGAAGGCACTGCTACGCTAAAAAGACTGATTGGTATTTTTCACCGTGAAGACCCGACAAGACCGGTCACGGTGGGCTGCGACCGCATCATTGCCGAACCTGAAGCAGTGCCGCTGAAATTCCTGAAGCTGCTGGATGTAGTCGGCTACAACTATGTCGACCGGTGGCGGGACAGATACGAGAAATACTACAGCATCGACCGGCAGGTTTTTCCGAAAAGAAAATTTATCGGAACTGAAAACGGGTCGCTGGGCGGTATCCGCGGCGACTATTCATATCTGTTCCCTCAAACCACAGGCACGATTTCGCGCAGAAACAACAACCGCTGGATCGATTTCGAACAGATGTGGAAATTCGTCAGCACATATGACTACGTTTCCGGCGATTTTATGTGGACCGGAATCGACTATCTTGGCGAGTCCAACTGGCCTCGAAAAGCCAACACATCGGGAGTAATCGATACCTGCGGTTTCGAAAAAGACACCTGGTATTTTTGTCAGAGCCAGTGGACGGACAAACCGGTGCTGCACATATTCCCGCACTGGAACTGGCCGGGCATGGAGGGCGAATTCATCCCGGTGCTCTGCTATACCAACTGCGACAGCGTGGAATTATTTCTGAACGGTAAATCACTGGGGATTCAAAGCTACTGGTTCCCGCGATCGGGGATGCGGGAAGAATATGAGAATTTTCCGTCGCGTAACAGCGTCTCCCGCACCACCGCAGATTTACACCTGACCTGGACAGTGCCTTATCAACCGGGCAAACTGAAAGCCGTGGGCATAAAAGACGGAAAAGTAGTAGTCACTGAAGAAATTTCGACGACCGGGAAACCGGCCGCGATCGGACTTTACGCCGACAGGAAGGTATTAACGGACGACCGGCGGGATATCGCGCATGTCACCTGTAAAATACTCGATGCACAAGGCAGAGTGGTGCCGGTTGCTGATAATGAAATTACCTTCGGAACTAAAGGCGAAGGCAAAATAATCGGAGTGGACAACGGGAACCCGGTCAGTCACGAGGATTATCAGGCAAACCGCAGAAAGGCATTTAACGGCTTATGCCTGGCAATCATACAATCAACAGATAAAACCGGAATAATTCAACTTGCGGCGGCCTCGCCGGGGTTGAAATCAGCCAGCATCAGAATCACGACCAAACAGTTTGCAAAAGGAGAAATTAAATGACAGAAGTGAAAAGGGTATTCAAAGTGAACGGCAAGCCGTTCTTCCCGGTAGGCGGCCAATCTTCATCTTCCAGCGCTTACAACGATACGGAATCAATTCCCGCTTTCGAAGCGGTGAAACTGCTGCACGGCAACACCCTCCTGACCGATGTTTACTGGGAGGTGATTGAACCGGAAGAGGGCAAATTTGATTTTTCCAGCATCGACCGGCTGATTGCGAACGCTAAGCGATATGGAATCAAATTGATATTGTTGTGGTTTGCAACCTGGAAGAACGGGAATATGGACTACGCTCCGGCTTGGGTAAAATCCAATTCGAAACGTTTCAAACGGGTGCTCGCACCTGACGGCGGCGATTTGTGGGTGCTTTCTTCGTACTGCAAGGCAAATCTCGAAGCTGATAAAAAAGCGTTCGCGGCGCTCTGCAAATACCTGAAAGTCAAGGACAGCGCAGATCAGACCGTGATCGGCCTGCAAGTGGAGAATGAAGTCGGGATTACCGGCGGCGACCGCGATTACAGTGCGGAAGCCGAAGCAGTCTTTGAAAATCCCGTCCCTGCCAAATTATTAAACGCTATTAAAACCGCCGGCAAAGGCTCCGTCTACGATATCTGGAAACGGGAAGGCGCGAAAAAATCGGGCACATGGCCGGAGGTGTTCGGCACGGCGGCCGGCGAACTGGTGACCGCCTGGAGCATCGCTCATTACGTGGACCGCGTGGCCGAAGCCGGGCAGGCATTTTACGATATCCCCATGTACATTAATGCCGCCGTCAGCATCGTCAACGGCTGGCGCGAACCGGTGCCGGATGAAATCCCGGGTAACGGCATGCCGGTGCCCAAAGTACTGGATATTTACAAATGGTTTACACCGCACATCGCCCTGGTGGCGCCGGATATCAAACACGTTGATTACCGGACGTACGAAGAACTCTGCGCAGTTTATGCCCGGGAAGATAATCCCCTGTTCATGCCGGAAACACCTCCCCTTTTATATGTCTTCCAGGCGATTGCCAAATATAACCTGCTGGGATTCCACCGGATGGGAGGCCTTGAAGCCATCGCCGCTAAAGACGGCTCGGTGAACCCGGAGTCCCGGATCGGCGTGGACACGGTCCGCTGCATCGCATCCGTAGTCCCGCTGCTGTTGAAATATCAGGGCACCGGTAAAATTCACGCCGTGATTCAGGAAGAATTCATGTCGCAGCAGTGGCTGAACCTGGACGGCTACCTGGGGCGCATCCAATTCGGCACCGGACGGAAAACGACCGGCGGAACGGACTGGCGGCATATGCCCGGGGAATCGGCGTTTATGTGGCAACTCGATGCCAACCGAGGGCGCGGACTTGTCATCCAGACGGGCAGGCACGAATTCTATCTGGCAGGAGCAAATTACCGGCTATTCCTGCGGCCTAAATTTGCCAAAGGCGTCAAGCAGTCAACCACTTACAACGACGTTCACGGCCGGCCGCTGCGTGTGGATGAGGGACATTTTGACGATAGCGGCGAATTTGTCGCCGACCGCCGCCGCAACGGGGATAATGTTTCCAATGGCCTGTGGGTGGAAGCCGATATCGGCGTGCTGCGGGTAACTACCTGCGACTGACCTGGGGGTAATTGGAATTGGTACCAAAATGATATTTACAACAGAAAATATGGATTCCCGTACATACACTTCGTTCAGTACCTTCGGCCTTCGCGGGAATTACAAGCCGGCGATGAAAGATTCAAGCAGAAGCTTGAATCTTTCATGTTTCTTTGTCATTGTCGGACTTGATCCGACAATCCAGAAGATATAGTTATAAATGTTCTCAGAACCATAAAAAGCAGCCGAAGAGGACATCAATACGAAGGAGATTTTTTGAAAAAGCAGGCCATGTGGTGGGATAAATTCGGCGAACCGCAATACGGCGGGGAAATAGTCATTTCCAGCCAGGCGAATATCGAAAATTTTGACCCGTACCGCAGCGAACACCTGACCCAGATATATACCGGTTGGCTGGAAACGATGCAAGCTGAGGACTGGACATTAGACCCGGCTGTATTCGACTTTAAAACAGTATCTCCTCACCGGTATCTGACCGGCCACCTGGCCGAAAGCTGGGAGTTTACCTCACCGCAAACGCTGGTTTTCCATCTGCGCAAAATCCATTGGCAAAACATTCCGCCGGTCAACGGCCGCGAATTTACCGCCGATGATGTCGTCTATCATTTCCACCGATTGTACGGTCTGGGCAGCGGCTTCACCAGATCTTCTCCCGCCCAGGATAAAGTGCTGATGTATCAGGACCTGGTCTCCGTGACAGCAATTGACAGGTACACCGTCGCTTTTGAATGGAAAAACGCCAACCCTGAATTTATCCTGCAATTTCTGGTCACGAATCATAATCCGGCGCTGGGAATCGAGGCGCGGGAAGCGGTAGAAAAATGGGGTGACCTCGGCGACTGGCATCATGCAGTCGGAACTGGGCCATTTATTTTGCAGGATTTTGCTGCCGGCAGCGCAGCAACGATGGCAAAAAATCCGAATTACTGGGGGCACGATGAACGTTACCCGCAGAATCAGTTGCCTTACGTCGATAAAGTGAAAATCCTGATAGTCCCGGATAAAGAGAAAGCACTGGAGATGTTCCTTGCCGGTAAGATCGATGCCATAGAAGGAATATCGGGGCGGCAGGCTGAGACGATAAAAAAATCGTATCCTGAAATTTTACAGATACCGATGCCGTGGTCGAACACAATAACAGTCGACCCAAGAAATGACACCCCTCCCTTCAACGACTTGAGAGTCCGCAAGGCGGTGCAGATGGCAATCAACCTGCCGGACATCGCCAAAAACTATTACAAGGGCGCGGTAGAACCACATCCCTCCACATTAAGTTCAGAATGCGTGAAGGAATGGGGTGACGGCTGGGCTTTCGCCTATGAGGACTGGCCGCAGGATTTAAAAGATGAATATAGCTACAACCCGGCGGCAGCCAAAAAGCTGCTGGCCGCGGCCGGTTATCCCCACGGATTCAAGACCAATGTCGCGGCAGATTTTACCTCAGATTTGAATCTGCTGCAAATCGTAAAAGCGTATTTTGCCGATGTCGGCATCCAGATGGAAATCCGGCCTGCGGTCGCCAATAAGTTCGACCAGTTGTATTATCCCGGCGGGTCGCTGGGGTTGGACGTCGAGCCGTTCCGGATGCTCCCCAGGATGATGACCGGCTACGCGCTTAATACCCATCTGAAAGTCAGCGACCCGGTATACGATACTTTCTTCCCCCGGGCCAAGACCGCGGCCACGCTCGAAGAAACCAGGAAGATTTTCCGGGAAGCCAACGAATATGTCGCGCGGCAGCACTTCGCGATATCGCTGCTCCCCAAACCCAGGCGCTACTCGCTCTGTCAACCGTGGCTGAAAGGCTACAACGCGCAATTCGGCTCGACCGGATGGAGCCCCCCAAATCTCTCGTTCTACATGGCAAGGTTCTGGATAGACCAAAAACTAAAGAAATCGATGGGATACTAAAAGGAGTGTAATAATGGAAGAAACACGCAAAGGGTTTATTTTATCGAAAAAAGAGGTGGAAAAGGAGTGGCGCATCGAACACAGCGCCGATGCCGAAGGCCACCACAACATGCAAGGCTTCGGCTTCCTGACGGTAGCCAGCGAAATGAAAACACACCGCATGGTCGGGAAAGAACTGGCTACTAACCTGATGCTGGGACTGGACATGTTTCCGCCGGGCGGCGGCATCAACGCGCATTCTCACGTCTTCAGCGCCGAAGCGCCGATTTTCGACCACGCCTATTACGTAATTTCCGGACGCATCCAGGCGACGGTCGGAGATGAAATCAGGACCGTCGGCGCCGATTCGTTAATCTATTGTCCTTCCAACATAAAACATGCTATCCTCAATGTCGGGAAAACCACGGCCAAAGTGCTGCGTATTGCCGCCTGCAACGAAGGCGCGGTGATGGGCGGCTGGGCTAAAGACTAAAACAGCAGGAGAAATTCAATGGCGAAAATTGTCATCATCGGGGCGGGCAGCCACGTTTTTGCCAGCCGCTTTATCACAGACATTATTTATTATCCNNTGAGGGACAGCACGATTACGCTGATGGATATCTCGGCAGAACCGCTGGAACTGACCGCGGCGTTCGCCAATAGGATTGTCGCCCAAAATAAATTCCAGACAAAAATCGAGGCTACCACAGACCGCCGGAAAGCGGTGGACGGCGCGGATTATGTTTTTATTACTCTGAATGCCGGATATAAATGGAAAGAAGCCGACCGGGCAGTGACCTTGAAGTACGGCGTCGACCAGGGTGACACGGCCACGATGGGGCCGTGCGGGGTTTTCAACGGTGCGCGTCACGTGCCGGCCGTGCTGGATATCTGCCGCGACATGGAACAACTCTGCCCGGATGCATGGCTGATGAATTACACTAACCCGATGGCAATGATTTCGTGGGCGGTCAGCGATTATAGGCGGATTAAAAATGTCGGGTTATGCCACAGCGTGCCGAATACGGCCCGCACGCTGGCACGATATATGGGTATCCCATTTGAAGAATTATCATATCTGGTAGCGGGCATCAATCATTTCGCCTGGTTCCTGGAGCTGAAACGGCACGGTAAAGACGTCTATCCGCTGCTGAAAGAAAAACTGAAAGACGCGGCGGTTTATGCCGACCCGCAGTCGCATTACGGCGGGCCGGATATCGTGCGGGCGGAAATCTGCAAAACTTTCGGCTATTATGTCACGGAGTCCAGCGGCCACATCGCCTCTTATACGCCTTATTTCCGCAAGAAACCGGAAACGATGAAGCATTACGGGATAAATACCGGCGCGCAATATCAGAGCAACGCCAAAATGTGGATGTCGCAGGATTACGATAAGGACGACAAACTGGCGGAACAGCTGCGGACGAATTACAAATTCCCGCTGGACCACAGCACGGAATTCGGGTCGATAATCATTCATTCAATCGAAACAGGCGAACCGGCCGTAATTTACGGCGACGTGAAAAACACCGGTTTGATCGGTAACCTGCCTCAGGGATGCTGCGCGGAAGTACCGTGCCTGGTGGATAAAGAAGGGAT
>PMCB01000003.1 GCA_003153955.1 Dehalococcoidia bacterium
GCCCAAACGGGCTCGTACGCAATCACGAGGCTGGCGGAAGCCGAGATGTCTTTAAGCGAACCTGTGACATGGTCGGTCACCACGGCTTCAGTTTTACCGGCTTCATATTGCGCCAAGCTCTCCCCGACGCAGAGAATGGGCTTTAACCCGGTTTTCAGCGCCGCCCGGACTTTTTTATTGATGATTTCGTTGGTTTCNNTCGGAGTGCCCTAAAATGACATATTCACAGAGACCCGCCAGCATCAACGGTGAAACTTCACCGGTAAACGCGCCCTTCTCTTCGAAGTACATGTTCTGGGCGCCCAGTTTGATGGAACTGCCCTTCAAGGTTTCCTTAACCGCGGTTAATGAGATAAATGGGGGACAAACAACTTTATCGACATTATTCACGGCGTCCAGTTGGATCCTTAAGTCCCCGACTAATTTTACCGCTTCGTTAACGGTCGTATTCATTTTCCAGTTGCCGGCAATCATCGGCACGCGCATTGTATTTCCTCCTGCTAGATAAAAATATTTAATCGAACAATTCCAATGTATCACAGAAAACAGCAAAAAGAAAAGCTGACATCGAGTATGGACAATTGACACTGCGGGGGTTATTATTTTCTTGAACGTCTGAAAGGAGACAAGTAATGGAACAAAAAGAAAAAATCAACGTAATGTTTACCGAAAAATACGAACACAGCGCTTTAGCCCGCTTCATCAACGACCGGGAATATTCTACTAAAGCTGATAGTTATATCAAAACAACCCTGTCCGAAGTTCACCCATCACCGCATGAAATTACCTGTGACTGTCTGTTCTGGAAAACAAGGGAAATACCGCTACTAAACTTGAAAGGTGACACGGTCGACACGACCAGAGCCCTGATAATATATCAAGGCGGTCTTTATGAATTTATATTTAACTCGATGAAATATCACTATTCTGTCTGCCGGCTGAATTCCGTTCACCGGATAGAAAGAACGGATTATTCGCTCATTATCGTCACACAAAACGCAGTGGTGCCGTGCGCGGAAATAATCATCTTCGGTAATTACCAGTTCTCCTACCGTTTCAGCTTCGAAGGACACAAAGAAGTTGAAGAACTGGATAAGTTCCTGGCAAAATTAAAAACCGGCATGATGAAATAAATACGATTAGTGATGAAAAATTAAGCGCCGAATTTATTCAATTTCAGGGCGTTGGCCATTGCCAGAGGCATAATATCCGTAGCCGGGAAAATTCCCAACCCGCCGCCGAGGCAACCCGATTCCGAGAACTCGACTACTTTGTCCGGTCGACAGTACTTCGAATAAATCATCGTCGGTACGGTGTGCCAGCTGTGGCCTTTCAGCATGGCCGGTGTGGAGTGGTCGGCGGTAACGACGATGACATCGGGATTCAAATTCAATAAGTCCGGCAATATTTTATCAACATCTTCTAAAATTTTAACCTTGCGGTCAAAATCGCCGTCTTCACCGGCCGCATCGGTCGGTTTAATGTGGACAAAGAAAAAGTCATGATCGTTATAATGTTCTTTGACAGTCTTGATTTCATCGGCAAACGTAGCCCCGGTCGGTAAATTAGCCATTCCCACCAGCCGGGCCAGGCCGCGGTACATGGGATAAGTAGCAACCACCGCCGGTTTCAGTTTATAAATAGCTTGCATACTGAGAATTTCCGGCTCCCGGGAAAACCCGCGGAGAAGCAGCATGTTAGCCGGGTGTTTATCCGCCAAAATCTTCATCGCCCGCTCGACAAACTGATTGGCAATATTGGCTGTTTTAATCGCGCCGGCAGTCGTAGCCGTAACCTGTAAAGGTTTCATCCCTTCATGCTGAGGGTCAGTTTCCGAGACAGCATCCCGCAGGCCCGCGCCGCGGAAACAAATTACAAACCGGTAATCTTTGACCGGCGCAGTTAAGACTTGAATATCATCGATTTTCATTTCGAGCAACTTGCAAAGTCCGGCGTTTAATTCGGTGGCAATCCTGCCGGCCCGTCGGTCGGTGATAATCCCATTACCATCGACTGTGCAATAATTACCTCTGGCCAAAACATCACCCTGTTCGATAGGGAAATCGATACCAACAGCCTCAAGCACGCCACGTCCGATGTTAACTGCAAAAGGGTCGTAACCAAAAAGCGCCGTATGCCCTGGAGCGCTGCCGGCAGTGATACCAGGGCCAACCGGCTGGCTCAGGCCACAAATACTCTTCGCCGCCAGATTGTTAAGATTCGGAGTTTGTGCTGTTTCAAGTTCTGTTTTGCCTGTTTCCATCCGGGGCAGGCCGCCAAGTCCATCCAGTACCAATAATATTATTTTACTGGGCGTCGGCTGAGCAAGTGCTTTTATCTGGTCTTGAGAAAACATATTATCCTCTATTTTTTGTTGGTCAACGCTTCAACACCCGGTAAAACTTCGCCGCTTAGGAAGCTCATCGAGGCACCGCCGCCGGTAGAAACAAAAGTCATTTTGTCGGCTAATTTCATGTCATAAACCATGTCGGCGGTAGAGCCGCCACCGATGACGGTAGAAGCTTTGAGACCGGCTAATAATTGCGCCATGGCAATACTGCCTTTGGCAAATTGAGGTACTTCGTAAACGCCCATCGGGCCATTCCAGAAAATGGTTTTACATTTTTTAAGAGTGGCTGCGAACAACTCTATGGTTTTGGGACCGATGTCGACAATTTTCTGGTCTTTCGGTACCTTATCAATCGCCACTACCTGATATGAACCCTTGTCACTGACATCGTTGGTAATAACTACATCCAGCGGCAATATCAAACTTATGTTGTTAGCTTTGGTTTTAGTAATCAAATCGGCAGCGGTTTGAATACGATCAGCTTCGATTAAGGACTGACCGACCTCAAAACCTTCAGACTTAAGGAAAGTCGCTGCCATCCCGCCACCCACCAGAATGAAGTTCACCTTGCCAAGTATATTTTCAATGAGAGCAACTTTGTCACTGACTTTAGCACCGCCGAACAGAGCGGCAAAAGGATGTACCGGATTGGTAAGAATACCGCCCAGATTCACTAATTCTTTTTCCAGCAGGAAACCGCAGACTGCCGGCTGTAAATATTTGGTAACGCCGACGATGGAAGCATGGGCTCGGTGCGCGGTGCCGAAAGCGTCATTGACATAGACTTCAGCGAGGCTAGCAAGAGCTTTGGAGAAATCGGGCGCGTTTTTCTCTTCTTCAGCGTGGAACCGCAGGTTTTCGAGTAAAAGCACATCACCGCTTTTTAAGGCTTTGACAGCAGCTTCAGCTTCGTGACCAATACAGTCACGGGTAGCCGCGACCGGCTTCCCCAATAATTCAGATAATCTTTTAGCAACCGGTGCAAGACGGAATTTGTCTTCAGGAGCCCCCTTCGGCCTACCCAGATGTGAACAAAGGATAACCTTGGCTTTGTGGTTAATTAAATATTGAATGGTCGGTAAGGCAGCCCGAATACGACTGTCATCGGTTATGATGCCAGTATCTTCATTCATCGGAACATTAAAATCAACCCTGACTAAAACCCTTTTATCCTTGACATCGATGTCCCTAATTGTTAACTTGTCCATGTTCTCCTCAATAAAATATATTTAAATAAATTAACGAACTACTTTAGTCGACGAACCAGCGGGAACTATCTCCAAAACTTTGCTGATAATCCCAGCGGCGTCCAACCCGTATTTCGACCGCAGAAAATCCTGCCCGCCATGCTCGATAAAGACATCGGGCAGCCCAACATTTCTTATTATAACATCCCTCAAATCTGATTGTCTGACGGTATCATCGACATAATTTCCGAAGCCGCCGGAGAGGGTATTTTCTTCAACAGTAACAATACGTTTAATGCGGCCCGCTAGGTCAACAATCAGTTCGGCGTCAACCGGCTTGATGAAACGGGCATTTACCACGGTGGTTTCGATGCCCTGCAGGGCCAATTTTTCTGCAGCTTCTGACGCAGCCGCGACCATCGAACCGACAGCTAAAATCGCAACATCATTACCGTCTCTCAATATTTCGCCTTTACCGATGGGGATTTCTTTGAATGACGTGTCCATTTTTACACCCAAACCCTGGCTGCGGGGGTAGCGGACTGCCATTATTTTCCCAGACTTGACCGCGGTATAAAGCAGGTGCTGGAGTTCATTTTCATCTTTCGGAGCCGCGACAATCATATTTGGAATTAAAGACAAATAAGAAAGGTCAAAAATTCCCTGATGCGTTTTACCGTCGTCACCGACAATACCACCTCGGTCAACGGCAAATACCACGGGCAGTTCCTGAAGACAAACATCATGGATTATCTGGTCAAAAGAACGCTGCAGAAAAGTGGAATATATCGCTAGCACGGGCAAGTACCCCTGTGTGGCTAATCCCGCTGCAAAAGTCACCGCATGCTGTTCACATATGCCAACATCAAAGACACGTTTGGGAAACTCTTGTTGAATAACATTCAAACAATTACCTTCCGGCATGGCAGGGGTTACTACTACCAGCTTGGGATTTTCGCGGGCGAGTTTCAAAATCGTCTCGGCAAAAATATTACTATAGGTCGGAATTGTTTTATTATTTGCTTTGCCATTAGTGCCTGGGATACCGTGGAAATAGACGGAATCGCCTTCTGCCGGTAAATAGCCGCTTCCTTTGGTAGTAATAACATGAACAACGATAGGGCAGGCAGTATAATTACGCGCTCGGGTGAGCGCGGTCTCCAGTTTCTTGAAATCGTGTCCGTCAATCGGACCGATATAATTGAAACCGAAATTCTCCCAGAATCTGGTAGGGCGAGAGACATCCTTCAACCAACTTTCGATCTGCAGACCTAAGCGCCATACCTTATTTCCCAACGGCAAAAATTTTAATAATTTCTTACTTTTTTCTTTGCCGACAAGATAACGATGATCGAAACGGATCCTATCCAACGCCCGCGCAATGGCACCAACAGTGGGAGAGATTGACATTCCATTATCGTTAAGAACAACAACCAACCGGGTGCCGATATGTCCCGTCTGGTTCAACCCCTCAATAGCCATCCCTCCGGTAATACCACCGTCGCCAATCACGGCAACCACGTGGTAATCATCACCAGCAAAATCACGGGCGACGGCAATGCCTAAAGCTGCAGAGATTGAAGTGCTGGAATGACCGGCACCAAAAGCGTCAAACTCGCTCTCTTCACGGCTGGTGAACCCTGATAGACCACCATACTGGCGTAAAGAAGCAAACTGTTTACGCCTGCCGGTAACGATTTTATGGGCATAGGTCTGGTGCCCCACATCCCAGATGATTTTATCCTTCGGTGCATTATAGACACGATGTAACGCCAGCGTAAGTTCAACAACACCCAGATTTGAAGCCAGGTGGCCGCCATTTGCGGAAACCACAGATACCAATTCTTCCCTGATTTCAGCAGCCAGCTGCTTCAGTTCCGAATAAGTCAGAGTCTTCAGGTCACCCGGTTTATCAATCGTATCCAATATTTTGGTCATCTTGCTCGACTTCATAGTAAAATGTCTACGTATGATTGTCAAGGCTGGAATGGAACGAATTGACTCAAGTTCGCGAGTTTTGTTATACTTCACAAGATGTCATCATTAGAATCTTCAGTTCTTAATTTAATTCAGCACGCTTACAATTTAATGCAATGGCCAGGCGTGGTTGCCCTGATGGCGATTGAAAGCGCTTGTATTCCTCTACCGAGCGAAATAATCATGCCGCTGGCGGGTTGGATACTGATAAAAAATCAACCTCTGCCTATTTCATTTAATCTAATTGCCGGAATATTGGGCGCCGTCGGCTGCACCATCGGTTCACTCGGCGCATACTGGGTTGGGGCAAAAGGCGGACGACCATTCCTAAACAAATATGGGAAATTCGTTCTGATAACATCTCACGACCTTGGCAGGGCTGATCAGTGGTTTCAAAAGAACGGCGATTGGGCGATCTTCATTACAAGGCTGATGCCTGTGATACGCAGTTTTATCAGTTTACCTGCGGGGATAGCTAAAATGCGTATGGGCAAGTTCCTGATTTACACGTTTGCCGGGTCTTTTATCTGGTGCACCGCATTATCTCTGGGAGGGTATTTCCTAGGTCAGAATTGGGAAAATATAAGAACGGTAATGCGCCCATTTGACCCAGTGGTTATTGCGATAGTCGTTATCCTGATTGGTTTCTATATTTACAGGCACATCAAACATAGCAGAAAACAGAAGAATCCTGATTCGCCGACAGACCAGTGCTAAAAAGAATATCGATAAACCAAACAAGGACTATAATATGGATGGAAAAGCTATTAGGATAAAACACCTTCAAGAAAAACCCGCGATGGCGGATATCAGAAACATTTTTATGCACGTTCTAGAGATGGTATTGCCAGAGCCTGCTTTAAAGCGTTATGTCAAGTATACCCAGGGAAATAATATTCTGATGGTAGCAGGAAAGAAATATAATCTTAGTAACTATGAACAGATAGTGGTCGTGGGCGGCGGAAAAGCAGCTAAACGTACCGGTGCCGCACTGGTGAACATACTAGGAGATAAAATTACCGCCGGAGTTTTAGACGTTTATCAAGACCAGGCTGATGAACCAATATCAGAGAGAATCAAACTTTTTGCGGCCGACCACCCGACCCCGAACGAAGAGGGATTAAAAGGGGCACGGCAGATGATAGATTTACTTAAGAATGCCGGACCCAAAACGCTGGTAATTGCTCTGATCTCTGGAGGAGGCTCTTCTTTGATGGCGATTCCGGCGGGAGCAATAAGTATTTCAGATTATCAAGACATCAGTAAATTATTAATGACCGTTCCAGCCACTATAGACGAAATTAATACCATACGCAAACACATCGATTTGCTTAAAGGTGGCAGAATGCGTAATTATGCCTCTAAAGCAGGGGCATTCATCTCCTTGGTATTGTCCGATGTACCTGTCACTAAAACAGGAATCGTAGACGATACATCCGTCATCTCTTCCGGCCCTACAGTCGGGGATAATTCGACTTTTGAGATGGCAAAAAAAGTTCTGACAGAATACCACATCTGGGATAAAGCTCCAAAAACGGTCAAAGAATATCTTCAGGCCAATATCGGTAAAAAAGAAAATGAAACTCTCTCTAAAAATTCCCCGCTACTGGCAGATGATCAAAGTCAATATATTATTATCGCCAACAACGACCAAGCCATGGAAGCTGCAGAAGTAAAAGCAAAAGAACTGGGTTACAAAGCACATTTAGTGGGGTGGAATACGGGTAGAACCGATGATAAGATTAAAGCCGAAGTAACACTGGAAATAGAGAATATTTTCCGGGTGATTACTCCTTATCTTATTTATAAAGACCGAATTACTTTTGCCAGTTTTTCAACAGATGGTGTCGATGGACACAGCGACCTTGCCGGTGCGATCGCGGACATGGACACAATTAAAGAAGCCCTCCGCCACAGGATGGATTATAGCAAATTTGTGGCAATTTACGATTCTGCCACTTTCTTTAAAAAACTGGGACTTGAAATTGAAACTGGCCCGACAGGTACCAATGTAGCCGATGTCAGCATTATTCTCATTAATAATCCGAACGATGCGCGAAGAAAGATAGCTTTTATTTTTGGCGGCGAGGCAACGGTTAATATTTTGACACCTCAAGGGAAAAAACCGGGAAACGGCGGAAGGAATACCCATCTGGTGCTTCTGGCAGCGGGAAAATTAGCACGATTAGCCGAATGCAGTCAACAAACGGCGATATAAGATAGATTCCAGGATCCAATATTTGTTCGTAATATTGCCACAACAAGTTGCGGTGAATTTTTAAATTTCCCAGGAACTAATAACACTATTTGGCTATAGTCGATAATATTATCATGCATGATTTTTTATTATATTGATATTTACTAATAGTTATTTCTTTGTGATATTTATCTTTGTCTCGAATGTTGTTGGAATTATCTCCTTTACTCATTTACTAAAGGGTGCGTAAGTAA
>PMCB01000025.1:0-9276 GCA_003153955.1 Dehalococcoidia bacterium
AACAAACTGCGGGTCTTTCAACTCAGCGTACATCGCGTTGGCGATGAAATACACCGTATCCAGTCCGATCAGGTCGGCCAGCGCCAACGGCCCCATGGGGTGGTTCAAACCCAGATTGGCGCCGGCATCGATATCTTCTTTGGTGGCAATACCGCTATCCATCATCTGAATCGCATTCAGGATAAACGGTATCATCAAGCGGTTTACGATAAAACCCGGGCTATCTTGTGCAATCACCACTTTTTTGCCGCATTTTTCCCCGAATTGCTTGCCGGCAGCCACTGTTTCCGCACTGGTAGCGATTGTTTTCACTACTTCTACCAACTTCATCACCGGCACCGGGTTGAAAAAGTGGATGCCCAGCACTTTATCGGCTCTTTTGGTCGTCATCGCCATATCGATAATTGACAAACAGGAAGTATTCGTGGCTAAAATAGCTCCGGCGGGACAAATTTTATCCAGCTCCGCGAAGAGCTTTTTCTTCATCTCCATATTCTCGATCACCGCTTCCACTACCAGGTCGCGGTCGGAAAAATCCGCCACATTTGTCGTGCCGTGTATCCGGCTGAGCACCGCGTCCATCTCCTCTTTCGTCATGCGGCCCTTTTCAACATTGCGGCTCAAATTCGATTTAATGGTGTTCAGTCCTTTAGAGAGGAAAGTCTCGTTGACTTCGCTGACCTTAACATCAAAGCCGGCCTGGGCCGCTGTTTGCACGATCCCGCCGCCCATTTGCCCGCAGCCGATAACACCAACATTCTTGATTTCCATCCATTATGCTCCTGATATTTTTCTTATTTAGCCTTGAATTGCGGCTTCCGTTTGTTCAGGAACGCATCCCGCCCTTCAATGAAATCTTCCGTGCCCAGCAGGTAACTGAAAAGCGCGCTCTCCAGTTTAATCCCCTCATCCAGCGGCATGCTGTAGCCGCGGATCATCGCTTCTTTGGCCGCTCGCAAAGCCAGCGGGCTGACCTGAGTCAGGTCTTCCGCCCATTTTTGCGCCCGCGCCATTAGTTCCGTTTTCGGCACCACTTCATTCACCAGCCCGATGCGGTAAGCTTCCTGCGCGTTGATCGGTTTGCCTGTAAAAATGAGTTCGGCGGCCTTAGCCCGCGGGATAATCCGCGTTAAGCGCTGCGTCGCTCCCCAGCCCGGCATAATCCCCAAATTCACTTCCGGACAGCCGAAACGGGCGTGTTCCGCCGCGATGCGGATATCGCATATCAAAGCTATTTCCAGTCCGCCTCCCAGCGCCACCCCGTTGATTGCGCCTATGATCGGTTTGTAAAGCTCCATGGCGCGTAAAGGGGTTTCGGGGATTTCCCACGGTGTATGGGCATTGTCTTTCAAAAACGGCAGCATTTCGGCAATATCCGCGCCGCTGCAAAAGGCCTTTTCCCCGGCGCCGGTTAGGATCCCGACCCAAACGTCGTTATTATCCCGAAACGCCACCATCGCATCCCGCAGCTCTTTCAGTGTTTTGATATCGACGGAATTGTAGGCTTCAGGACGGTTCAAGGTAATCGTTGCAATTCTGCCGTCCACTTTATAATCAACAGCCATAATATTTCTCCTCACGATGGACTTGAATTAAAACCGGAATAGTTTAATCCTAGCACTTTTTTATGTGATTATACTAGCTTTTTACATAGGGGTTATATTCTTATCCGGTTGAAACGATGACAGGCAGGCGCCCGGTGAAGAGCAAAAACATACCCTGATTATTTGTTGATTTCAGCCGATATGGCAATAGTAAAATTTACCGGTTCACGCGGTCCGACCCAGAGGCATTGCCCGGGGTCATCGATGGCAAAACTGTCGCGGGTCCATGGTTCAATGCAGACAAAATCTTTGCCGGCCAGGTGCCAAATTCTGACTACCTTAAAGATATCAGGGTCACTTTCTAAGGTTATTTTTTTACCAGGCATTTGGATGCATATAAGCCCCGGGTTCACAAATGATTGGTCAAATCCTCCCTGCCAATCTATTTCTTTGGGACTAAACCCCTCGATATTGGCGGTCAGATTCTGTTTTTCCGCTTGGGGTATCTGAAAATACGGATGTGTCCCGTAAGCCGTGGGCATCGGTTTATCACCCTTGTTAATAATAGTGAAAGTGTGGGTTAATCTATTAGCCGCGACTGCCGCTTGTAACTTCAATTCAAAATCGAAGGGAAAATCCTTCCGCGTTTCATCGTTCGACAATAACTGCAAGGTTATTGAATTGCCGTCCTGCCCGTTTACGTTCCACGGCATCCTGCGGACAAATCCGTGCTGGGACAGGTGATAAAGACTGCTTTTCGACGGGCCGGCATGCGGGAAAAGAAGCGGTATCCCGCCTCGTACGTTTTGAGCTAAATCTGAAAAAGTTGCTCTATCCAGATAAAGAAATTCAGTATTATCAATCGAAAAAGATGTCACCAGCCCGCCCCGCTGCGGCGCGATTTTCATTTGGGCGCTGCCGGATGAGACAGAGATTTCCCGCAGGGTCTCTTCCATCAATTTAAGCGTCCTCCTGTCCGGCGCTCAACCGATCAATATGACGAACTGGTGTTGCTTTCTTCCATCTTGCCGGTGACCATAAAAACAACCCGTTCGCAGATGTTGGTAACCCGGTCGGCGCTGCGCTCCAGGTTATGCGTCACCCAGATCAGGCGGGTGGCCCGGGTAATGGTCTTGGGATCCTCCGCCATAAATGTGAGTAATTCTCGGAATACCTGGTCGTAAAGATTATCGATAAAATCGTCTTCGGCGCTGATTTTTATCGCCGCATCCGCATCGTGGTTAATGAATGCGGTCAGGCTCCGGTTCAGCATGTCGGCGGTTTTTTCGGCCATGCGCGGGATATCTACCAGCGGCTTCAGCGGCGGCTCGTTGCCGATCATGAGGGTGATTTTAGCATTGCCCTCGGCATAATCCCCGATACGTTCGAGTTCTGTTATTATATTAAGTACAGAAACAATCGTCCGCAGGTCGCTGGCCATCGGCTGCTGCGTTGCGATTAACTGGATGCATTTCTCTTCGATATCAAAACGCTTGCGGTTGATTTTTTTATCATCGGCAATGATCTGGTTGGCCAGGGCCAGGTCACGCTTCTGCAGCGCTTCAATCGCCAGCAAAGTTGCTTTACTGACCATGCTGCCCATAATCAGAATGTCATCCTGGATCTCTCTCAATTTTTTATGAAAAGCCGACCTGATTTCCATTGCTATAGCCCTCCGTTTTTTATTATCCGAAACATCCGGTAATGTAGTCTTCAGTGCGTTTGTCTTTTGGATTGGTGAATATCTGCGTGGTCGCGCCGGATTCCACCAGTTCCCCTGCCCGGTCGCTCGCCATCATGAAAAATGCCGCCATATCGGAGACCCTCGCCGCCTGCTGCATATTATGAGTAACGATAACTATTGTATACTGTTCCGCCAGTATCCGCATTAAGTCCTCTACCCTGAGGGTGGCGGCCGGGTCCAGCGCACTGCATGGTTCGTCCATCAAAATTACTTCCGGCTCGACGGCCAGCACCCGCGCGATGCACATTCTTTGCTGCTGCCCGCCGGATAGGCCCATCGCCGGCTGACCGAGTTTATCTTTCACTTCTTCCCACAGCGCCGACTGCTGCAGACTGGTTTCAATAATCCGGTCGAGGTCGTTTTTACTGAATATGCCGTGCTGCCTGGGACCGAAAGCGATATTATCATAGATCGACATCTGGAACGGATTCGGCTTCTGAAAAACCATCCCGATCTTTTTTCTCAGCGCGACGACATCAACGGCAGGTCCGTAAATCGGGTTGCCGTCGATTTCTATCTTACCTTCCACCCGGGCGCCGGGTATCAGGTCGTTCATGCGATTGAAAATCCGGAGAAATGACGATTTACCGCAGCCGGACGGCCCGATGATGGCCATTATCGAACGTTCTTTGATGCTCAAGGTAATATTCCGCAGCGCACGGAATTTCCCATAGTACAAACTGGTATTTTCTGTCCGCAGCTTAATCTTTTCTCCGGAAAGTTCGGTTCGGACGTTTTCGTTCAGCACAAATCCTGTTTTCATATTTAGCCGAATCTCCCCGTGATATAATCGCTGGTGCGCTTGTCTTTCGGATTGGCAAAAACTTCAGCAGTCAGCCCGACTTCAATCAGGTCGCCCATCAGCAAAAACGCCGCCCGGTCCGAGACGCGGCCCGCCTGCTGCACATTATGCGGGACAATCACAATGGTGAATTTTTCTTTCAGGTGCCGCAGCGATTCTTCAATTTTCGAGGTGGACACAGGGTCCAGGCCGGAGCAAGGCCTGTCCAGTAAAATCACCTCAGGATGCAAAGCCAGAATCCGGGCCAGGCATAAACGCTGCTGCTGCCCGCCGGAGAGCCGCATCGCGGAATTATGCAGCCTGTCTTTAACCTCATCCCAGAGCACCGCCATCTGCAGTGACTCTTCCACTGTATGCTCCAGCAGCACCCGGTTTTTAACGCCGCTTAACCGCGGCCCATAGGCTACGTTATCGAAAATGGACATCGGCAGCGGCGTCGGCACTTCAAACACCATACTGACCTTGCGGCGCAACTCGGAAATATTTATGTCAGGCGAACGGATGTTTTTCCCATCGAGTAATATTTCTCCCTCCATATATACACCGGGTGTTAAATCAGTCATCCGGTTCAAAGCCCGCAGCAAAGTGGTGGTGCCGCTGTTGGCCGGCCCGAAAACAGATAATATCTCATTCTCCCGGACATCCAAATTCAAAGCCCTGATGACTTCTTTTTTGGCGTAGAAAAAGTTAAAATCCCGGATCGATATTTTTGTTTGTTCGCTCATCGTCTTCTTCAGCGCCTTTTCGCCACAACTCGGTTTACCAGCAAATTTGCCCCGATATTGATCAGTAAAATAAGGATAATCAGGATGGCGGCTGTAGCGTAAGCATTCTCTAATGAAATACCCTCGCTGGCCAGGATGTAGAAGTGCACCGCCAGCGTGCGGGCCGGAGAGAATAAAGAGGTAGGCATTTGTAATGCCGAACCGGCGGTCAATATTATTGCGGCCGTCTCCGCCACGCAGCGCCCGATACCCAGGATAATGCCGGTGGCGATGCCGGGCAGAGCCGAGGGAATCAATACTTTGGTCATCGTCTGCCATTTTGTTCCGCCCAGTGAGAAACTGACTTCGCGGTACATCGGCGGGACCGTCCTTATCGCCTCTTCTGAAGTCCGGATGATTGTCGGTAAAATCATCACCGCCAGCGTCAGTCCGCCGGATAGTATCGACCATCCCAGTTTCAAATAAGTGACAAAGAAAATAAAGCCGAAAAGGCCGTAGACAATCGAAGGGATCCCGGCTAGTGATTCCGCGCTGAAACGGATGATTTTGGTCACGCCGCTTTCCCGGGTGTATTCCGTCAGGTAGAACGCCGTGCCCACCCCCAGCGGTGTCGCTACCACAATAGCCACTATTGTCACTGCCAGTGTGCCGACTATCGCGGAAAGAATACCCCCGGATTTCCCCATGTCGCTGGGAATTTCAGTCAGGAATTGCCAGGTAATATGCGGGATGCCTTTGGATAAAATATAAATGATGATGGTAAACAAAAGCAGCAGCACCAATATCGCCGCCGACCAGATGACGACCTTTGCGATTTTCTGTGTTGTCCTCGGATTTACTCTGATACCCATTTATTTCCTTCTGATTGAGTACTGCGCCAAAGAATTCAAAATCATAATGATAACTAACAGGACAATACCGGTGGCAAAAAGGGCCTGCTGGTGGTCGCCGGAGGCATACCCCATTTCGATGCCAATATTCGTGGTCAGCGTCCGGACAGGCGACAGGATGGAATTAGGCAAAGCCACCGCGTTACCCAGCACCATGATCACCGCCATTGTTTCCCCCACCGCCCGGCCGATGCCCAGGATTATACTCGCCAGTATCCCGGATTTGGCCGCCGGAACCAGCACGGACCGGATGGTCTGCCAGTGCGTGGCCCCCAGGGCAAATGCGCCTTCTTTGAGCAGCGGCGAAAGCGCCAGCAGCGAAACTTCGGAAATACTGATTACAGTCGGTAAAATCATAATCGCCAGGATAATCGAACCAGCCAGGATGCTCAAACCCGGCCCGCCCAGGTAATTTCGGATTAACGGCACGATGAATATCAATCCCCAGAAGCCGTACACCACCGAGGGGATTCCGGCCAATAACTGTATCGCCGGCCGTACGATATCGCTCAACCAGCGCGGGGCGAATTCCGCCAGGAAAATTGCACAGCACAGCGCCACCGGCACGCCCAGGATTATCGCGCCGAGCGTCACCGAAATCGTGCCGACAATCATCGGGAAAATGCCGTAAAAACCCTGGCTGGGCGCCCATTTCATGCCGAAAATGAATTTGAAAAACCCCACTTTGGCAATCAGCGGCACGCCTTCGATAAAAATGAAGACGGTAATCAACGCCAATACTGTCAGCGCGGATAAGGCGATGATGAAAAATAAACTTTGGGGAATCCTTTCGCCGAAGTTTTTCATTTTCATGGGTTAGTCACCGTTATTATCAGCCCCTGGTCGTACAATATCTTTTGCCCTTCTGCCGACATCGTAAAATCGATGAAATCCTTTACTAAACCGGTAGGTGTTTTAAGGCTTAGAAACAAAAACGGCCGGGACAGGTTATAAGTGCCGTCCACCACATGGGCGCGGGACGGCACGATGCCGCCTAAATCCAGCGCTTTCACGGTACTATCCACGAGTCCCAGGGAAATATAACCGACGGCGGCGGGGTCGTCGGCCACCAATTGCCGGATAGCTCCGTTGGAATTCTCCACCATCGCCCGGGCCATGATCTGACTTTTTCCCATCACCAGGCTTTCGAAGGAAGAACGCGTCCCCGAACCGTCTTCACGGGTGAAAACATCGATTTCCCCTTTTTTACCCCCGATCTGGTCCCAGTTGGTGGTTTTGCCGTCGTAAATATCCGCAATCTGCTGCAAGGTCAGGTCGGTAATGGGATTTTTAGGATTAATGATGATGGCTATTCCGTCCCGGGCAATTTCGATGCTCCAGAGGCTGGTTTCGCTGCCCTGTAAGTTTCGTGATGACATTCCGATGTCGGTAGTGCCCGACTTCGTCGCCATGATGCCGGCCGCGGAACCACCCCCCTGAACGTCAATCGAAACGCCCGGGTGCGAAGCCATGTAATCTTGAGCCAGGACTTCCGCAAAAGGCTGCACCGAGGTCGAACCGGCAATAACCACGCTGTCAGCGTTTCTACCACAGGCCGTGAGAAGGGTTAAAGAAAAGAGAGAAATGAAAATGCAGAAAATGAATGAAAAGCGAAAAAACAACCGGGATTTTGCGTCTGATTTTCTCATATTTTGGCTGCTGAATATTTAATAACCATGGCCCCGGCTAATCCCGTCCAGAAAACTAATTCTTAAACTATCGCTGATAAATTTTACACTTGCAATGTTAAAGATGTGTTAAGAACTTGCTAAAAAAACAAGCATCTTTCGGCATATTATACTAGATTGAGAATCTGCGATGCAATAGAGCGGAAGTAAGAGTGTACAACAAAACTGACGGCTAACCTCCCGGTTAGTTTCCTCGCCCCTTGCTGTAGCCGCAGCGGAAGTACTTCACGAAGTGAATGTAAGGGAGAGGACTAAGGTGAGGGGATATTGTACACTTTACGAAGTAAATGTGTATAAACGATTACCACTCATTACTGACAACTATTAGCTGATTGCGGTTTAGCCCGCTAAAAATAGCGGCAAAATATGGATTCCGGTACATTTGCTGCGCAAGGTACTTCGGCTGCGACCTCAAGATTCCCGCTTTCGCGGGAACGACAATGAATTTCATACCCTGAGCGAAGCCGAAGGCCGGAGCTTTTCGTAGGTCCTCGAGCGAAGTCGAACAGGAATCTCCCTGCCTATTTAATATCGTTCTTTTTATATCGTTTAGTGTTTCGATACCTTCGTAAATTTTGGATTTTAGCATTTGGATTTAGAGCTTGTTTAGAGTTTCGGATTTCGGATTTTCCGGATTACTGATTCTTGGTTATCTTATTGCCTGTCCGGTTGTACAACATCAGCCGGCATGTTAGAATTTGCCCATAAATGCCTTTAATCGTACAAGGAAGAACATGCCGCGTTTTCTTAAAATTGCGCTCAGAATAATACTGGTTATTGTGGTTCTCTACGCCGGGCTGTCGGTAGCGGGCGCAATTCTGGTAATGCGCATCCCCCGGCTGCAGATCGAGGGCTCCCCGTCTGAAGTCGGACTGGCATACACCAACGTCTCTTTCCCGGCCAGGAATGAAAGCAATATCCTGCTGAAAGGCTGGTATTTTCAGGGACAGTGTGACAAAACGATTCTGATCGTTCACGGCGGATTTCAAACCCGTGTCGATAACGTTGTCGACACCCTGGCCCTTACGAAAGGACTGGTAACTGATGGTTATAATGTCCTTTTATTTGACCTGCGCGGCCGCGGTGAATCGCAGGGCAAAGGCCTGAACATTTTGACCAACGAAAATGATATCGGGGGCGCCGTCGATTTCCTTAAAACGCGCGGCGGAGCCGCACACATCGGCATCATCGGGTTCTGTTCCGGGGCCGCTACTGCCGCGATTTTCGCCGGTCAGGAGAACATCGGAGCCGTAGTGTTGGACGGTTGTTTCGCGACTGCGGACAGTATGGTGACCCGCCAGGCTACAACGAGGGGCATCCCCGCATTCCTGGTGGATTCCTTTGTTCCTGGATTGAGGCTGACTGTGAAATTGTTTTACGGCGCGGTACCCAAAGACCCGATAAATGTCGTGCCGGATATCTCCTGTCCGGTATTCTTCATCCACGAACAGAACGACAACCTGACGAGCAAGCAGGAAACCGACGAACTTTTCGCTGCCGCGAAAAACCCCGCCGATGCAATCTGGGAGATTCCCGGCGCACTGCACAGCGATGGGTATAAAACAGATCCGATAGATTATGTCAACAAAGTGAACGTATTCTTCTCTACGGAACTGACAGGGCCGTAAGATTTTTCCCCTCGCGCTAGCTCTCTCCCTCTCAGGGAGAGATTGAGAGAGTGATGATTTCTACAAGCTGAAAGCTGATTGCTGCCAGTTGAATCGTATTTCAAGGTTAGCATCACAGCCAGACTGGATTAATGTCCGTTTCGACTGCAGTCGAAAGCATTTCGTCCTAAAAATCGGACTCAATATTCCTGCCTTGGAAGGAATGACAAGGGTGGATGTTTAGTAGGCTGGGAGATCCTTCATCCTTCAGCGGAA
>PMCB01000025.1:9324-16148 GCA_003153955.1 Dehalococcoidia bacterium
GCCGTACTCTCACAGATTTGGCGTTAACCTGAGATTTATCGATAGTGCTATAATATTTTCTAAGTACTTTCGAACGGAGCATACGACTGTGAAGATAAATGTCACCAAAGTAAAAAAGAGCCGGGTCAACGAAGTGGATATGAAAAACCTCAATTTCGGCGAGGTTTTTTCCGACCACATGTTGATTATCGATTATATTGACGGTAAGTGGCAGACCCCGCAAATCCTGCCGTACGGGGATATCTGTTTTCCGCCTTCAATCTGCGCCATCCATTACGGCCAGGTCATTTTCGAAGGTTTGAAAGCTTTCTATACCAGGGACGGCAAAATCAATATTTTCCGTCCCCAGAAATACCACGAGCGGATGAACCGGTCGGCCCGGCGCCTCTGCATCCCCGAAATGGACTATGACCTATTCTTCAACTCGATGGTCGAATTGCTGAAGCTGGATCAAACCTGGGTCCCGCATCAGAAAGGCTATTCGCTTTACATCCGGCCGTTTATTTTCGCCACCGACAGCTACATCGGCGTGCGCGTCTCCAAGAATTACCGCTTCATGATTATCCTTTCGCCGGTGGCCGCCTATTACAAAGAGGGTCTGAATCCGGTACGTTTGATCACCGAATCTGAATACGTGCGGGCAGCCAAGGGCGGATTGGGCGGCGCTAAAACCCCCGCCAACTATGCGGCCAGTTTGTTACCCGGCAATGAAGCACACAAGAAAGGTTTCACCCAGGTATTGTGGCTCGATGCCGCCGAACATAAATACATCGAAGAAGTCGGTACTATGAATATCTGCTTCGTGATCAATAACGAAATAGTTACGCCGCCGCTGGACGGCACGATTCTGGAAGGGACTACCCGCGATAGTGTATTACGCATCGCCCGCGAAGCCGGCATCAAAGTCAATGAACGGCGCATCACCATCGACGAAGTCTTTGCCGCGGCCCAAAACGGCAGCCTGAACGAAGTTTTCGGCACCGGCACGGCGGCCGTCATTTCCCCGGTCGGCGAAATCCAGCACCTGGATAAGCTGATTAAGATTAACGACGGCAAAATCGGCGCGCTTTCACAGAAGTTCTATGATGAGGTCACTGCCGTGCAATACGGGGAAAAACCGGACAAATACGGCTGGATTGTGACGCTGTAAGAGCGCCCATCAGTCTTACCTAGAAATACTAATTTAATTCTTCCTTTTTAAGGCTATACGAAAAATGTGGATTGTCGGGTCAAGCCCGACAATGACAATGAAAATAAACCTGCTTGTCATTCTTGAGCCTTAAAGCGAAATACTTACGACCCCAGTCGTAATGTACCGACCGGATCGGGAATCCAGTTTTATTGGGGGAATGTGGTAATATCAAGATATTTAACCGGGAGGGAATTGATGGCAAACGGATATGAAATCAATGATATGGCGAAAGAGGAATCGTGGCGCCTTTTCCGCATCATGGGCGAAATGGTAGAGGGTTTTGACGGTCTGTCTGGCGTCGAACCGGCGGTCACGATTTACGGTTCCGCCAGGATCAAACCAAATGATGAACTATATACCCAAACCATCGAAATTGCCCACCGGCTGGGTGAACTGGGTTTTTCCATCATCACGGGTGGCGGCCCCGGTATCATGGAAGCCGCGAATAGAGGTGCCGCCGAAGCCGGCGCCAAATCCGTCGGACTGAATATCGAATTACCCGTCGAACAGGCGTGTAATGTCTACGCCACGAAAGTCATCACATTTAAACACTTTTTTGTGCGCAAAGTGATGCTGGTGAAATATGCTACTGCGTTTATCATCATGCCGGGCGGGCTGGGCACGATGGACGAACTGACCGAGGTTTTGACCTTGATCCAGACCCATAAAATAAAACCGTTTCCGGTGATTCTTTACGACAGCAAATTCTGGCAGGGATTTATCGATTGGCTGCATACTACCGTTGCACCAAGAAATTATATCGCGATAGATGATTTCAATTTACTGCGTGTCTGCGACACCCCGACCAGTGTGGTGGAAACGGTGCAGCAGTGGTACATCAAACAGGAAGTCGCCGGCCAAAAAGCCCTCGGCCATAATAATGGCGCGGGCCTTTAGTCCAGGTTGAATTCTTCCAGGTATTTCGGCACACTGACTTTCCAGCCTTTGCTTTGCCTGATGGTCTCGGCATAAGCATTCGCGGAGCTTTCTTCACCGTGCACCACAAAAACCTGACGCGGCGGCCGCTTCAAACCGGATATCCAGCCCAGCAATTCGTTTTTATCCGCATGAGATGAGAAACCGTTCAGTTTGATGATTTTCGCTTTTACCGGATAATTCTGCCCGAGTATTCTCACATTGGCAGCTCCATCGGTGATTTGACGTCCCAGTGTATCCACCGCCTGGTAACCCACAAACAGGATGGTGCTTTCCGGCCGGGTGATATTCTGGATCAGATGATACTTAATTCTGCCGCCATTGCACATCCCTGCGCCGGAGATGATGATGGTCGGCTCTTTGATATTATTGATGGATTTTGAATCCTCGATGGAAGTCATACATTTCAATCCGGCGAAGGAGAAGGGCGATTTCCCTTCCTTGAGCAGCGCTTTCATGTCATCATCGAAAAGGTCCATGTGTTTGCAGAAGATATTGGTAATGTCCACGGCCATCGGGCTGTCCAGCAGCACCTGAATCGGCTTAATTTTTTTGGCGGTAAGCGCCAGGCTTAGATAATAAAGCAGGTCTTGAGACCTTTCCAGCGCAAAACTGGGGATAACAATGTTACCGCCGGCCGCTACCGTGGCGTTAATCACATCGATGAGGTCTGGGTACATCGCTAATGGTGAATCCAATTCCCGGTCGCCGTAAGTTGATTCGGTCCAAACATAATCGGCGTTATCGAAAACCGTCGGATTATTTAAAATCGGTTTGTTCTGCCGTCCGATATCGCCGGAGAAGAGCAATGTCCGCTGCTCGCCGTTTTGCTCAATTTTAACCTCGATCATGGCCGCGCCCAGCACATGCCCGGCATCGTAAAAAGTAAAACTGATCCCTTTGGCTAATTGCATCGTTTGTTTGTAAGGGACAGGCGTTAAATGGGATATCGCAGCTTGCGCGTCCGGGACTGTATATAAAGGTAATTCGGGATGAGGGACGACCCGACCGTCACGAAGGTGCCTTTTCTTTTTGTTTTCCGCATCCTGCGTTTGCAGATGGGCAGCATCCATCAGCATTACGGCAGTGATATCTTCGGTGGCGCTGGTGCAGTAAATCTCTTTATGGAAACCTTCTTTGACCAGCTTCGGTAAATAACCGCAATGGTCAAGATGTGCGTGTGTCAACAAAACAGCGTCGATGTTATGCGGATTAACCGGGAAAGGCGCCCAATCTCTGACCTTTAAATCGTGCTCCTGAAATAAGCCGCAATCTACCAGGAATTTAAAACCGTTGGCTTCTATCAGATACCGGGAACCGGTAACATTTTGCGACGCACCGAGAAAAGTAATTTTTATCTGCATTTCAATCTCCCAATTTAATCCAATATAACAGAAAGCAGAACGGGAAACAATGGATAAGGAAAAATCCAAACAAACGATAATTCCAAAATTCGCATTTTATAAGAGTGCAAGGTATTGACAGACAGATATATAATGTACTATTCTCAATCAGCGAGACAACTGTCGCCAAAGGAGAAACCCGTGACCGGACTTCTGATTGCCGCTGTTTTAATCGGCGCTTATCTGCTGGGGTCAATTCCTTCAGCTTATCTCATCGGTAAATTCAAAAAAGGCACCGATATCCGCAAAGTCGGCAGTAAGAACATGGGCGCAATGAACGTCATTTACAATGTCGGTTTCTGGTGGGGCGCCCTGGTCATGATTATTGATATCGGCAAAGGCGTGCTGGCGATGTTCGTCGCGAAAGAGCTCCTCCTGCCGCATTCGGAATTAGCTTATTACGCCGCCGGTATTATCGTAATATTAGGCCATAATTTCCCGGTTTTTCTCAAATTTCGCGGGGGAAAAGGCGGCGCTACCGCCGTCGGCGTGCTCAGTTATCTGATGTTTCCTTTCGGGTTTTTGGTGGGGCTGGGATTTTTTGGGGTGTTGATGCTGATCACCCGCTTCCCGACACTCAGCTACGGCCTCGGGCTGCTCACTTTCCCCTTCGTTGGCTGGCTGCATTATCACAACGGGAATTGGGTAATTTTTTCTTCGATTGTTGTCGCTATACCGTTTATCCGTTATGTACCCAGACTAAAAGAAATCTACGGTAAAGCGGGCAACCTCGGCCATGCGATCCGCCGTAAAAACCTGAAAGACCGGTTCTAAACCTGAATACAAATCCCCCTATATGGCCTTCCGAAATCTTCTGGATTGTCTGATCAGTCCCACAACGATAAAAAAACATGATAGATTCAAGCATAAGCTTGAATCTATCATCACTCACTTGTCATTCCCGCGTAGGCGGGAATCCAGATAAACCAAACGTTAATTTTCGGGCATCGCCGGATTTTAACAAGTGTTTTTATACTTCGCAGCGATGATATTATTTCATCAAAAATCCAGAATAAATTCTTTTATGCCTGCGGCGGCGCCGGGTTCTTATAATTTTCCAGCAGTACCTTCGGCACCAGCGAAATCAGTTCGTCCACATTCAATAATTTTCCATTTTCCTGGGTAATCGTCTTCGCCCTGGCCGATTCCGAATAAATCGAGATATTGGGATATGTAACATCGAAGACCTGGCCGTTGATATTGGCCGCTTCCGCAGTGCAGAGATAAACGACGAAAGGCGCTACCGTTTCCGGACCCGGCGGATGAATTAATTCTTCATATCTTTCCCTGGTAATCAATCCGGAATCCAAACGCTTCTGGAAACCGGCTTTCACATCCTCGCTCAGAGTGAAGCGCGTCCCGGCGGTCGGGGCGTAAGCATTACAGGTAATCCCGTAACGCCCGACCTCCCGGGCCACCGCCCGGGTCAACCCGACGATGCCCGCTTTCGCAGCCGAATAGTTGCAGTGCCCTACCGCGCCCAACCATGCTGTAGAGGTTGTATTGATAATCCGTCCCCACTTTTGTTCCCGCATTAAAGGGGTGGCGTGGCGGATGCAGTTGAAAGAGCTTTTCAGATAGGAGTTAATGGACACATCCCATTCTTCTTCGGACATGTTCCAGACCATTTTCGGGGCATCCGAACCGGCGTTGTTGACGACGATATCGATTCTACCAAAACTGGCAACGGCGGTCTGAATCGCCTGCTGCGCTTCCTTAAAATTCGAAACACTGCCGAAAAACGGCACTGCCTGGCCGCCGGCTGATTCAATCTCTGCGGCCACTGTCGCGGCGTCTCCTCCCTGCGTCCCCGGCTTCCGGTTGTTGGTGACCACCCCGGCGCCTTCCGCTGCTAGGGCCACAGCAACAGCTTTACCGATTCCCTGACCCGACCCCGTGACCAGCGCGACTTTACCTGCTAATTTACCGGCCATCTTTATCCTCCATCAAATTATTTATTCACAAAAGAGAAAGGAAAACAGGCGTGACGCTTAATTAATGTCAACATACTACCATACGTCGGAATGATTCGTTATACACAAAATGACGGACTTTTCACCAAAAAGTGGCAGATTTGGCGTAGTAAAAGTCCGTCCTCAGTTTCAGGATATTAAATTTTTAGTTTTTCAGTTTCGGCCGTCCGTCCTTCTTTTTTCACCCATTCTTTTCCATTGATTGGTAAACACCAGCGCTGCGAATATACTGATCAGCAGCGTGCCGATAATTTCCCCGTATAATATCACGCGATTCAGTTCTTTAAAAAAAACCTCTCCGTTCCTGGCGATAAACAGCAGTTGAATACATAAAGCCAGCGCTGACGCGAACAGTAACAATTGAGCTGCCAGCACCGCGATTGTTGATTTCAACCTTCTTCCGTATAACAGAGTTGAGAAAGGCATTTTACACCTCCATTATAAGTTAACTTAACAGCGTCCGCCCTCTTTAAACGCCCGTCGCCGGAGGATCAATATCAGTAATAACACTGCGGCAATAACGAGAATTGCCCCGCCGAAGATTTCGCTGATCAGCACTAATCTGACTGACGCAACAGGCGGAACCGTAATCCGCTGTTCGGGCGATGTTGTGTATAATGCCCCGCTTGCCGCCATCTCAATCCGGAAAGTGTAATTGCCGCTCTGCCATCCTTGCGCCGGAATATAGTTCATATTGCCGCCGTAATCGCCCGAGGGTAATTGCGCCAGTGACTGTAGCGGCACATCCTCCAGCGGGGCGTTGTCCAGACTGACCTTCAGTACCAGTTCCACCTGAGATAATGGCAGACCGGTGTTTCTTACCAGATAATCCACCGCTGCCGAAGTAAGATTATGTGTCGCGGAATCGTACTGCGGGGTGACGCTGAAATTAACAAAAGAGATGGCCGGCCAGGTTGTTGTAGTGGTTGTCGCGGTGGTTGTTATTCCTGCCGGCGCATATAATACCGCGAATTTGGTAAAATGGGAGGTCGTGCAGCTGATCGTGTGGTGCATAGTATCTATAACGATGTTTTGCAGCGGCACCCAGGTGCTTGTGGCTGTGTCATAAAAAACGATAATCAGGTCGCCCTCTCCGGCTCCGGCCGGTAGGGTTGCCGGGTCGTACTGCATATTGACGGGCACTGGAGGATTGAAAGTAGCACCGGTCGGCCCCAGTTCCAATGCGGCCACCAGCATGTCAGCAGTTGGAGGGGGAGGCGGCGGTACTGACGGCGGACCGCAGGTAATCGCCTCCAGCGGAATTCCGTTCTTGTCCAAAGCCTGTGTCCCTTTCGGAATAGTTACACTGTCTTTGTTATC
>PMCB01000101.1 GCA_003153955.1 Dehalococcoidia bacterium
GGAGGGCCAATGCCCGATGGAGGTTGCCTATTAGCCTTAACATCAGGTATACTTAAAGCTGAAACAAGAAGATTTCCACGGAGGGTTGACACTTGTTAAAGACCCATTATTGTGGCGAACTGAAAAAGACCCTGAAAGGTACCAAAGTCACTCTGGCAGGTTGGGTAGACCGGCGCCGTGACCACGGCGAGCTGATATTCATCGACCTGCGGGACAGGACCGGCATTGCGCAAGTAGTGTTTAATCCGCAAATTTCCAAGCAATGTCATGAGATCGCCGGAGGGGTGCGCAGCGAATTCGTGCTTCAGGTGACCGGTGAAGTGGCGTTACGCCCGGCCGGGACAGAAAATTTGAAGTTACCCAGCGGCGAAATCGAAGTGATTGTCAGCGAGGCGCAAATCCTGAACACTTCTAAAACACCGCCTTTTTATATCAATGAAGATTCCGATGTTGATGAGAATGTCCGCCTCAAATTCCGCTATCTCGATTTGAGACGCGAACGGATGTTGAAGAACCTGATTCTACGTGATAACGTCATCCGGTTTATGCGCGATTTCTTCCACGACAAGGGCTTCCTGGACGTGGAAACGCCGATCATGGTTAAAAGTACGCCGGAAGGAGCCCGTGATTATCTCGTCCCCAGCCGCTTGTATCCCGGTCAGTTTTATGCTCTGCCGCAATCGCCGCAGCAATTGAAACAGCTGCTGATGGTGGGTGGAATCGAGAAATATTTCCAGATTGCCAAATGCTTCCGCGATGAAGACAGTCGTGCAGACCGTCAACCGGAACACACGCAGCTTGATATCGAGATGAGTTTCATCGAAGAAGAAGACATCCTGAAATTGATGGAAGAACTGCTGACTAAGCTGGTAAGGACAGTAAAACCGGATAAACGCGTGCTTTCCCCATTCCCGCGCATCAGTTATAAAGACGCGATGGAGAAATACGGGTCGGACAAGCCGGATTTACGATTCGGGATGGAAATGAAAGATATCACGGATATCGTGGCAAAATCGGAGTTTGCCCTTTTCCAGAAAGTGATTGCCAGCGGCGGTAAAGTCAAAGCCATTTGTGCTTCCGGTTGCGGCGGTTACAGCCGCAGTCAACTGGAAGAATTGAATAAATTCGCGCAGGGGTACGGCGCCGGCGGTCTGCTGACTTTCGCGTTGGGGACGGCTGAAGGTGATTTAAACAGCCTTACCATGGAAACTGTGAAGTCGGTAGCTGCCAAGCACATGACCCTGGAACAAATCAAACAAATCGCGGCGCTGTTATCTGCCAAACAGGGTGACTTGTTGCTGGTTGTGGCCGGTGCGCCGAAAGTGGTGGATAAATCCCTTGGCGAAGTCCGGAAGGAAATGGGTGTCCGTCTCAAACTGGCTGACCCCAACCTGATGGCCATCGCATTCGTTCTGAATTTCCCGTTATTCCAGTGGGACGATGAAGAAAAGCATTGGGCGCCGGAACACCATCCATTTACTTCTCCGATGATTGAAGATATTCCGTTGCTTGATACCGCGCCGCAGAAGGTGCGCGCCCGCCATTATGATATTGTCTGTAACGGCGTCGAGCTTTCCAGCGGCAGTATTCGTATTCACAACGCCGCCATGCAGCGGAAAGTGTTCCGCCTGCTCGGCTACGACGATGCTGACGTCCAGAATAAATTCGGCACGTTGCTGGATGCCTTCGAATACGGCGCGCCGCCCCACGGTGGTGTTGCTATCGGTATCGACCGTTTTGTGATGATGCTGGCCGGTGAAACCACGATCCGCGACGTCATGGCCTTCCCGAAAAACCAGAACGCTGTGGACATGATGCTGGAAGCCCCGTCGCCAGTGCGGGAGAAACAGCTTAAAGAGTTGCATATACGTCTGAGTGACGATTAAACTATACCCGGAGAGAAGATTGAAAGTAACTAACGAAAAAACAGAAAACCGTCAGGCATATTTAAAGATCGAAGTGGATCCGTCTGAAGTCGAAACCGCTACCGAGAAAGCCTATCACAGGCTGGTAAAAAGGGTAAATATTCCCGGATTCCGCCGGGGAAATGCACCGAAAGCAGTATTTATCCGGCATTTTGGCGAACATGAACTCTTCCATGAGATGCTGGACGACCTGGTGCCGGTGGTTTATAAAAACGCCGTTAAAGAACAGAATTTAGAGCCGGTCGCCGATCCCCAGCTTGAATTGGAGACCGAAGAACCGGTCGTTTTAAAAGTTATTGTTCCGCTCAAGCCGGTAGTGAATGTCGGCGAGTATAAAACAATTGACTTAAAGCCGAATCCGATTGAAGTCACGGATGAAATGATAAATTCAGTTGTCGACCAGCTGCGGCACCAGCATGCCACCTGGGAAGCGGTAGACCGTCCGGTCGAACTGAATGATCTGGCGACCATGGACGTAGAGAGCACAATGAAAGGCGAGCCTTTCGTCAATCAGAAGGGAGTGCAATACCAGGTAATGGCGGGTACAATGTCGCCGGCTCCGGGTTTCGCCGAGCAATTAGTCGGGATGAAGAAAGGAGAAGACAAAGAATTTAAACTCCAGTATCCGGCTGATTATCCGCAGAAAGAAGTGCAGGGGAACGAAGCGACTTTTAAAATCAAAATGATCGAAACCAAGCAGGAAAAACTACCGGAAGTCAACGACGAATTTTCCAAACTGCTCGCCTCCGATATCACCTCCGTTGAAACGATGCGTCAAAAAATATCCGATGATTTGAAGAAGAGAGTCGGGGACAGGGTAAAACGCGATTTCGAAGATAAAGTAGTTGAAGCAGCGACGGCACTGAGCCAGGTAGAGTATCCTCCAGTGTTGGTGGATATGGAAGTCGAGCGCTCCCTGGAACGCAGCTTACGCTATATTCAGAACTCCGGGCAGAATATCGACGAGTATCTGAAGAGCATTAATAAAACAATCGACCAGTTACGTGAAGAACTGAGACCGTCATCGACCAAACGCGTCGCGGAGTCTCTGGTTGTGGGTAAGATTGCGGAGCTGGAGAAAGTCACGGTTGAACATAATGAAATCGATGCTGAGATTGAAGAAATGGTCCAGATGTCCAGCGGCGACAAAGACGAACTACGGAAGGCTCTGGAAACACAGCGCAACCATGAATCGATCGAAGATACATTAATTGCGAGAAAGACTATCCAGCGCCTGACAGAAATCGCACAGAGCGAAAAAGAAGTAAAGAAGGAGGCTTAAAATGAACATGGATCCCATGAATGTTATCCCGATGGTTATCGAGAGTGGCACCCGGGGAGAGCGGGCTTTCGATATCTACTCTTTACTATTACGCGAACGGATTATTTTTCTGGGGACCCCGATCAACGATCAGATTGCGAATCTGATTATCGCCCAGCTTTTATTCCTCGACCGGGAAGATCCCGATAAGGATATCAGTCTGTATATTCATTCTCCCGGCGGCGTAATCAGCGCCGGCCTGGCGATCTACGATACGATGCAGCTGATCCGTCCGGAAGTATCGACCATCTGCGTCGGTATGGCCGCAAGTATGGGCACTGTTTTATTGTGCGCCGGCGCCAAAGGGAAGCGCTATGCGCTCCCCAATTCGACAATTCATATGCATCAGGCAATGGGCGGCGCTCAGGGCCAGGCCGCGGATGTAGCGATTGCTGCGCGTGAGATTATGCGGTTGCAGGACTTGATCCGCGATATCATCATCAAGCAGACCGGACAAACTATGGATAAAGTAGTTCATGACATGGACCGCGATTATTTCATGACATCCGAACAGGCAAAGGAATACGGCCTGATCGATGAGATTCTGGCTAAACCGGCCAAGGATGCCAAAGCCAAGAAATAGTCCCAGCAATAGAGTCTGAGTTTTCAGTGAATCAAAGAGAGGGAGTTTTTTAACTCCCTCTCTTTTTGTATAAAAACCGCAAAAAGCGCTTGACAAATGTTTGAAAAATGTTAATATAATAGAACATATGTACGCATTATTTCGAAATATGCTGTCGAATTAATTAAAACAGGAGTACAAATGAACAAAGTATTGGCTTGTTGCGGACTGGATTGCGGCGGCTGTGGGGCTTATCTGGCGACGAAAAATAACGATGACGCGAAACGGGTAAAAACGGCGGAGGAATGGTCCAAACAATACGGTCACGCATTCAAACCGGAGGATATCAATTGCGGCGGCTGCACCTCGAAAGGTAAAATACATTTTCAATACTGCAATGTTTGCGAAATCCGTAAGTGCGGGCAAGAAAAGAAAGTGAAAAACTGCGCTTACTGCGCTGATTTTGCCTGTGAGAAATTGGAAAAATTCTTCGCTATGGCGCCGGCGGCCAGGGCCAATCTGGAAACGATTAAAAAAGCAATGTAGGCAAGAGCGCTCTAAGGGATGCAGGTGGTCGGGCGAAACCTGCCGGATAAAATAATGAAACGGTGGGTTTCGCCGCGCTGCCCTTCACGGAACTGTAAATATACGCCGGTAATGATGGCCGTTTAAGATTTAGAAAATCTTCTTAATCTTCGCGATGGTGCTATGGAAATGGACGAAAGGGCTGGCACGTTTTCCTTCGATTTTAGCGGTTCTTAAGGCTGCCAGAAACTCCGCCGGGGTATTAAAATCGTTCATGGTCACGGCTACGCTGCCAATTTCGACGATGGAATGGGAATCGCTGCCCGCGGTGCCGGGCAGGTTGTGTTCCCTGGCAAAGTTCTCCGCTTTGGTGTTAGTTTGCGCCGTAGGTACGCGGGCGTTGAAAACCTCAATCAAGTCAATTTGCGGGGCAAGTTTCGCAAATTCATCCGCGCTGACCCGGAGCCCGCGCATCGGGTCGAACGGGTGCGGGATATTGACCAGACCCCCCTGTTCTTTGATAGCGGCGATGGCCTGCTGCAAGGGGATGCCGCCGGCGATGCGCTTTTTCAGGAACATGCCCATGACTTCGCCCTGATGAGTCAGGACTTCTTCCGCGACAATGACTTTGAAAGGCGCGATTTTCTGTAATTCGAGACCGCCTTCAACCGCGTCATGGTCGGCGATGGCAATGCAGGTCAGGCCCAGTTTCTGACAGCGTTTGACGATATCTTCGAGTTCATTATGGCAGTCCATCGAATATTTAGTGTGGATATGAAAATCGGCTTTTAACATTTATTGATTCCTTTTTCAAATTCCAGACATTAGTTGTCTTAGTGTGATTTAAAATATTGTTACAAAACCTAAAATATCATTGAATTTGCCATGTTAATAAAACCCCACCGCCCCATCTTTTAATCTCTTCCCGCGGGGAAGAGAAAGGTTGATTAGAGGGGCTGCGCCCCTCTATACATTTGCTCCGAATTGCTCCGCAAAGTACCTCCGACTGCGGTCTGCGGACTCAAGCCTTGCTTAATACGATGACCCAATCGCTTCAATATTTAGCCTTGTTTTGTAAATATTGCCTTTTCCCTAGAGGCTCATCTTTTTGGCATGGGATAATAATTTCACTTTACCGTTCTCCAGCCTTACCAGGTCTTCGATACGGACGCCGCCCCACTCCGGCAGGTAAATCCCCGGCTCGATGCTGAAGACCATGCCGTTGTTCAGTACATCGTTCGACAGGTAGCTCAGGCGCGGCGCCGGGTCATGAGTAGCCAGCCCGACACCGTGACCCAGTCCGTGGCCGAACATTTCCCCATAACCGGCCTCTTTGATAACATTTCGGGCGAGAGCGTCTGCCTCGATACCAGATATACCGTCGTTGATTCCATCGATGGCTGCCTGCTGTGCTTGCTGAACGATACTATAGATTTTAACAAACATCGCATCCGGTTTGCCGATGCAGATGGTTCGGGTGAGGTCGCTGCTGTAACCGTTAAAATCGGCGCCCATGTCGATGACAATCGGCTCATGCGCCGCCACCGTTCGGTCGGAGGGCTGGGCGTGCGGTAAGGCGCCGTTGGGGCCTGCGCCGACAATTATTTCGAACGGCATGCTGCCGCTGCCGTTTTCACGCATATGTTTTTCCAGCGCCCAGGCGATTTCCTTTTCGGTCATGCCGATTTTCAGGCTGCCGGCCACATATTCGAAAGCGCGGTCGCTGATTTGCGCGGCTTTTTGAATGAATGCCAGTTCTTCGGGTTCTTTGAATGCGCGTAATTTCTCCACCATATTTGCCAACGGCACCGGTTCCAGTGGCATTGTTTTGGCTGAGATGATTTCTAATATTTGGGCGTATTGCGCGAAAGTGGTGGCGGCGGATTCAAATGCCAACCGCTTGATATTCAACCCGTTAATCAGTTCGGGGAACCAGTCTGTCATCTTCCCTTTTATTTCGAATAAAGTATATTCCGGACACTGCCTTTTTACCTGCTCCACATAGCGGAAATCGGTGGCGATGATATTATCTTTGGCAGTAATCAGGAGATAGCCGTCGGAACCGTTAAACCCCGAAAGATAAAACCGGTTCTTCGGTTCGGATATAAGGATGCCGTCAACTTCCGCTTTTGCCAGTTCCGGGCGTAATTTCGCTAATCTATCTTTAATCATTTCCGTTTCCTTGAGCCAGCGGATGGGCCGCCAGATATACCTTTTTAGCCTGGGTCTTGCTGACATGCGTATAAATCTGGGTCGTCGTTAAACTGGCATGTCCCAGCAGTTCCTGCACTACCCTTAAGTCAGCGCCGCCATCGAGTAAATGGGTAGCGAAAGTATGCCGGATAGTATGCGGATGCACTTTTTTCTTGATGCCGCCTGCCCGGGCATATTTCGTAACAATTTTCTGAATGCGCCGTTCAATCAGTTGTTTCCCGTAACGGTTGATAAAAACCGCGTCTGTTTTCTTCATCCCCAGTAATTTATGCCGGCCTTCCGTCAGATATACGGCAATTGCCGCCTGCGCCGGCTTGCCCATTAATACCAATCGTTCTTTCGAACCTTTTCCGATTATACGGATTTCCCTGGTATCCATGTCAATCTGACTGCGGGTGAGGTGGGCCAATTCGCTGACCCTTAATCCGGAAGCATAGAGCAATTCCAATATGGCGTGGTCGCGCTGTCCCGTGGGGGTTGAAATATCCGGCGCCGCTAAAAATTTATTAACTTCATCGACGGTTAAGTAAGACGGCAGTTTTTTATCCTGCTTGGGTGAGGAAATTTTATCCAGAGGGTTTTCCTTCAGCAGTTCTTCTTTTTGCAGGTAATTATAAAAGGAGCGGACAGCGGACAATTTGCAGGTAATACTGCTTTTGGCTACTTTCCGGTCAACCAGATACATGATGTATTCACGGATAGTGTGTTTGGTTACTTTATCCAGGGAATCGATTTTTTTCATTACCAGGAAAGGGAAAAAACCTTTTTGTGAGCCGCGGATGTTGTTGCCAATGAGGGCACTCTGATAAGTGCGTATCGTATAAAGCGAGGCGTTTTTCCCCACTTTCAGATAATCGATATATTTATCAAAAACTTCTTGCATCGGCTGCACCAATTTTAAAGTGGCTGAATGCGGGAATTAAACTATTCCTGCGCAGTGACTGCTGGTGTTTTCGGTTCTTCTTTGACATCATCCGGCGTGCCGCTGCGGTAACTGCACTTGGTGCATTTAGCCTTGCCTTCTTTGTATTCCACCAGCAGTCCGCCGCAAGTGGGGCAGGGTTGGGGCAGGGGCTTGGCGTTAGCCGCGAAAGTGCACTTCGGATAAGCGCTGCATCCGTAAAAAATCTGTCTTTTTTTATTGAACCGCTGGATTAGCTCGGCGCCGCACTCGGGGCATTTGACGCCGGTTTTAATCTGGAAGGAACGGGTACTTTTACATTCCGGATAGCCGGTGCAGGCCAAAAATTTGCCAAAACGTCCGATTTTAATTGCCATCGGTTTGCCGCATTTGTCGCATTTTTCGTCGGTCAATTCGACCGGTGTCTCTACTTTCACGATATCGGCAGACGCTTTCTTCAGGTCGGCTTCGAAAGGAGTGTAAAATTCCCGGACGACATCGCCCCAGACTTTCTTGTTCTGCGCGATTTCATCGAGGTCGTCTTCCATATGGGCGGTGAAATCGATATCGACAATATCGGCGAAGTTCTGCGTCAGCAGATCGCTGACGGTCATCCCGAGTTCAGTCGGTTTGAAAATGCCGCTGGTCTTAGTGACATATTCGCGCCCTTTTATAGCCAGCATGATGGAAGCATAAGTACTGGGGCGGCCGATGCCGCGTTCCTCCAGCATCCGGATAAGGCTGGCTTCGGTGAACCGTGACGGCGGCTGGGTGAACCGCTGTTCGGAAAAGAGCTCGATGAGTTTGAGCAAATCCCCTTTGTCCAGCGGCGGCAGCGGATT
>PMCB01000067.1 GCA_003153955.1 Dehalococcoidia bacterium
GCTTCCGGTAAAACGGCTACCGTGGCTGTGGAAGTATGGATTCTCCCTGAAGATTCTGTCACCGGGACCCTTTGCACCCGGTGCACCCCTCTTTCGTATTTTAAGCGGCTGAAAACGTTTTTACCGCTGATTTCCAGGATTATTTCTTTAATGCCGCCGCCGATGCTTTCACTGGAACTGATTGCGTCCACATTCCATCTTCTGTTCTGGGCGTAACGGCTGTACATCCGGAAAAGCTCGGCCGCGAATATTGCGGCTTCGTCGCCGCCGGCTCCGGCCCTGATTTCCATGATGATGTTTTTCTCGTCGTTGGGGTCTTTGGGCAGCAAAGCCAGCTTCAGTTCTTCCTGTAATTTTGCCAGTTTCTCTTCCAGCTGATGCGCTTCATCTTTCGCCATCGCCGCCATTTCAGCGTCGAGTTTCTCGTTCAGCATGGACTTGGTATCTTCCAGTGACTTTACGGCGGCTTTGTAGTCCTGGTAAAGGCCGATGATGCCGTCCAGCGAAGATTTTTCCTGTGCCAGTTTCGTCATCTGCACATGGTCGGTCGCGATCTCCGGACTTCCCATCTGCGCCACAAGTTCTTCGTATCTTTTATTGATTTGCTCTAATTTTTCCCACATAATCAAAACCCAACATGAAAATTATATCACAGTGCATGTTCGACTCAAAAAGTTCGCAGGAATTTTAAATAAACAAACATCTATTTTTTGTGCAAGGACGAACAAATTATTTCACAGGAAAGATATAAGACCTGATCGGGAATCCAGATAAATAATTTCCTCATTTAATCAATAAACAAGCGTAAACATCCCACAACAAAAGCGCCCCTAATTTCTTAGAGGCGCTTTTTATGATCGATAAAATGCCGGAGTCTATTTCCTGGCTGATGTCTTTTTTACGGGCTTCTTAACGATGACTTTGGGCTTGTCCGGCCCGTTGGGTTTCCAGTATGTCCAGATTGCGTCACCCATTTTCGCCGCTTCATTGCAGGCGCTCACTCTTAATACTTTCGCCGGAGTCTTACCGACGTTGGTGATGGAGTGTTTGATATTTGACGGGCAATACAACAAACTGTCGTGCCCTACAATACGTACATTGTCCCCGATAACAGCCTTGATTTTGCCGGAAATTACATAGTAGGCGTGGTCGAAAATCGGTGTCTCAGCATCGGTTACATGATAGTGTTCTTCAATTCCGCCGCCGGGATTGAAAGTCCCCAGACCCATCATGATATGGATGGCATTTTCTTTGTCAGTCAACTTGCCTTTGGTTCTGGTGGGGTTAAGGAAACTGTTTACATGACCGTCCCAGTGGTTGGTGTTCATGCCGTAGGGGTGCGTTTCCAGTTCCTTGATATTTACGATAAATCCTTTTCCGTAATCTGCCATTTTCCCTTTCCTTTTCTTTGTTTATTTAATCTTCGATTTGCAAATAATATAACTTAGTTAATTATGGCACGTATTTCTCTTCCAGTTCATGCCAGAATTTGTGGCCCCGGAGCTTATCCGAAATCTCCCGGCCGGCCGTATCATGGCGGGCCGCCGGACCATTGTCATATAAATCCTGATAAACATTGAACAGCGTATCCTGTACCGCTCCCGTCGGCGAAGCGTCCGGCATGCACATCTTGGCGCCGGCTTCCTCATAATCCTTAATTGTCGTCCCTTTCGGGCCCATGCCCCAGATCCAGACTTCCGGTGCGCCGATCCTGTTGAAAAGCTTTTTCATTATCGCTTTATCTCTGATGCCGTATTTGGATTGCGGCGGCCGCTGGTGCGGCACGATAACATCAACACCCATTTTCACCAGGGCTTTGGCCCGTGCCGCGACTTCGTCATCGCCGCTCAGCGCGCCTGCATCGATTCTGGCGAAAATCAGAAAATCTTTATCCAATCCGTTTCGGGCCTCAACAACCGCTCCCATCTTACCCAGATATTCATCCCGAGGCAGGACTTCCAGCATATTATGCGGCACCCGGGCCGGAATCACCGGCTTCCGGTCGCTCAGGTAAATTGCCGCCGCGCCTGCTCTGATTAATTCCTCTGTCGTCCGGAATGCCCCCAGAGCGCCGCCAAACCCATCGTCAACATTTACGATTACAGGGACATTGACCGAATTGGCGGTGCATTTTGCGAAATATATCAATTCGGTCGCAGTGGCTAAACCCAGCCCGGGTAAGCCGAGTTGGGCTTCGCTGGTCGCGCTCACGGCCATGAAAAGTGCTTTAAATCCCACAGTTTCGGCGATTCTTGCCGACATGGCGTCAAACACCACCGGCAGGGTTACAAACCCCGGCGCTTGAAATAATTTACGGAGCATCGTTGTTTTTTTCATTTTATCTTCTCTTTAATATTTACTCGTGCGTGGTAATTTATGTTCTTTTTCCCCGGAAATAATAAGGTACCTTCCGGTTATTGAGTTAACCAGCATCGTGCTCCGTAGAAGCCGATGTTCACAGCATTGTTGCCTATGGCTTGTGCCTGTCCGTTATAACCTTTAAGTTGCGGTACGCAGAGGTTATAAGTATTCACCGAAAGCAGAGATATCGAGAAGTGCTGTGCCGCCATATACTCATTCTCCTGTTCGAGTATTTGCAGTATCACATTTGGGTCGGTCGCTGCCATCGCCTGTGTATACCAGTTATCGATTTTAGAATCGGCTACCATCATGTAATTGTATGAAACGCCCGTCCTGAAGCGGTTAAGCTGCGAGGTCGGGGGCTGGGTTTGACCGAGTGCGCCGCTGCCCGCGCGGAAAGCCAGGGCATCTGCTTTATGGCCGGTCATTACGGTTGATGTCCAGGTCGCGGTGTCCATCAGATTAATGCTCATGTTTATGTTGACTGCCGATAACTGCGACTGGATAATCTGTAACAGTGTCAAATCTGCGGAATTATCCGCTATCACGTCGGTATTGAATCCATTCGGGAATCCGGCGGAAGCTAAAAGCTGTTTAGCCCCGGTCGGATTATAGGTATATTGAGCCTGTAAAGCCGCCGGCCATGAGGAAAACGGGAAGCCGCCCCCGTTCTGGTAAACTGAGGTTAACGAAGAGGGCAGCGATGAGACTGTGCCGCCGTAATAAGTGGAGGCAATCAGCGGTAAGTTTATCGCTTCCTGTAATGCAATGCGGACGTTCAGGTTATTATAAGGTGCTAAATCGTCCCGAGGGTCGAGTGTAAGCGCTGTGTTCGGTGGGGAATTTATCTGTGTAATTTCCGGGTTTGTTGACTGCATCGCCTGGGCCTGCGTCCATGACAACCCGCCCATGATGCTGATCTTACCAGCGCGCACTGCCGCCAGTGCGGTCGCTGCCTGCGGGATTACGAGAACCTGTAATTTAGCCACATAAGGAAGCTTATTCTGCGGATGGCGTTCGTCAGTTCCCCAATAAGTGGGATTCCTGACCATGGTGGCCGAACCGCCGGAAACAAAATCTGTCAAAATAAAGGGCCCTGTGCCGATTGCCTGATGCCAGTTATTGGTGTTCCCGTTTTGCTGGACTACTTCCGGTGCTTCAATATCGTTTGTGCAGCCTAAACCCTCTATACTCTGCAGTATTTGTGCCGGATTAGGCATTGAATATCCGAAAACAACGGTGAAATTATCGGGATTGGTGCATGAAATCAGGTTTGGTGCGCCGGCTGCCGGTAAACTGAGGTTCGGGTCACGTGTGGTGAAACCGTCGCCGATGCCGTACTGACGGTCATAGTGGTACACAATGTCTGCTGCAACAAATTGCCGTCCGTTCATCGGCGCAATATTCTGCCAGTAGACATCATGGCGAAGATGGACAACAAAAGTGGACGGGTCGGAAAATTCCCAGGTTGTGGCCAGGTGAGGCGTATAATAGGCCGGATTTAAAATGGTTAACTTATAGTCGAATACCGCCGGGCTTAATGTCCAGTCGGTGTCATAAAACATTTCCAACCACCCGCCCATTACAGTCGGTAAAGCAGATGCATTGTAGGGGTCAAAATTTGTGATATCCGCGCTTGATTGAATGGTAATCGTGCCGCCGTACTTCGGCGTTCCCAGACTGTCCCACCAGTTCCCGGTGGAAGTTGTTGTCGTTGCCGATACCGCTGTTGTAGTTGTGCTCGTCGGAGTTGATACCGTGGTTGATGTCGCGGATGTGGTTATGATTGACGTTGTCGTAGTACTCGTGGTCGATGTTGTAGTCGATGTGGTGGCGGAACTGCATGATGATAACACCACCGATATTACTACCAGACTGGTGAGCAGTATCCAGAAGACTCCTTTTTTCATTTCAACCTCCTGTATTAATAACGCTTATTTTGAGTAAATTAAGGCTGGTCATGTCACTACCCCGATTACTCCCAGGGATCCATCACGGGAGGGGCCAACAACTACACTTAGCTTCGAGTTCAACCACTAAACTCGCAGTACCCTGGAACTCCCCTGGCAAGACCAGCCTTACGAAAATAAATCAATCTGATTGACTATTACGGGTTGCGGTGCTGATTAAACCCGGCTGCTGATTCGTGTCCTTTCTCTTTCCGGATTTGTCTCTGATTCGCATCCTTATTATCTATGACAATTCAAGTGAATGTCCATTTGATATTTCACTCACCACAACTGTCAAATTGAAACAATATCACTAATTCATTATCTTGTCAATCGTTTTTACAGATTAACTTCGATTCACTTTTAGTTTTCATTATGGCAGTGGAAGGTATGTCGTAGTGCAAGGTTAGCCTTACCCAAGTACTACGCAATAATGGGTATCTCACAAAGTAGAATTAGTTGATTAGGACTGGTATTTTGCGGCTCTTTTCTTTTTCGGCGGAAAGAATTTGATCTATCAGTCTAAACCAATTCTGTTTTCCGGCTTTTGTGATATAATTTTACTAAACTATAAAAGGAAATCTTCACCCCGTGTTTTTGTGAAGAAACATCAATAGCATGAAAAAGACAACAACGGCACAATCTAATTTTGATTTATGGACACTGATTGGAAGGTTAAACCATCTCATTGTTCAACTCCGACAGAAAGAACTGAACCCTTATCAAATCCCCGTCCGCCAACTTTATGTGTTGCGGACGATACGGGACCTGGGATCAAATGCAACTTTATCTGAAGTCGCCAGGATGGTCGAACGCGAAACTCACGTTATTTCCAAACAGGCAATCCGGATGGAGAAAGACGGCCTGATTAAACGGACTAAAAACACGCCTAAATCGAATTTGTTAAAGCTGGAATTGACCGAAAAAGGTCTGGAAATGGCTCAAATGAGCGTGCACAGTAAAGGGCTTGATGCCCTGTTTTCTTCGATGTCGGAAGAAGAGCGCCGCCAGTTTGAATCAATTTTAACCAAAATCCTGATTCAGGCGGATGCGGCTCGCAGTCATTCATAGCCGCTTTCGCTCTCCTCCCCGTAACTGCCTGTTATTGTAAATGTTGTTCGGTGCGTCCCCAAAGATAGGCATATCTGCCCTTCTCGGACATCACCATCCATCTGATCCGGAACGTAATTCTGCGCGTTAAATTTCCCATTGCTTGACTTCCCATTAATTTTCTTACTGCTTTTTACTATTCGATTGATCGACTTCCATTCAAACAACAAAGCTCTAAAATCGTGCGCTTTACGCTGTTTTCTTTCTCAGGAGTCCTGCTCTGCCGGCAATGGCAAGAATGATAATCAGAACCACTAATATCAAGGCACCTGCTGCAATAATTGTGATATGGGCCGCTGTCCAAAAACTGGTTGGCTCTGTCAGCGTTAAATAAATACTGGCATCGGGCGGGTTGTTGCTTTGTTGGGCTGGAATTAGTTGCGAAGTGCCCGATTCTTGCACCGTCTTTTGCTCTATTTTGCCCTTTTTCCCGAGTGCGCTCATCACCTGGTCGAAATTAGCGGTGTAGACCTGTAATGAGAGATATGCGCTTTCCTTGCCGTTATCGAAAGAAACCGTAGATGCGTTCACGATACCGTTTACCCCGGAAATCAGCTGTTTCACTGATGCGATGGTATTATCCACATTGCCCACGGCAACGGTTAAAGTACCGGATGGCGCTTGCCCTGTACTTACCTGCGGTGTATTCAAGTTTACGGTAATGGTAGACATCGCTACCTGGTTCTGCATATAGTTTATTTGTCCTTGCAGGTTTTCCACCTGTGCAATTACCTGCGTCAGCTGATCCTGGATTGCGATTTCATCGCTTACCGTTGTAGCCTTCGCCAGTATTGCCTGCAGGCTTTGCTCTTCCAACTGCGCGCTGGTCAATTGTGCCTGTAAATCGATATATTGTTGTGTCACGTCCTGGCTGTTAATGTTCTGGTTCACCACCGTGCCCATGCCCTGCAGCTGATTCAATGCCGTCAGGAATTGATTCGCAGGTACACGGATGGTCACATTAGCCTGTTGCTGGTTTTGCGCCCCGCTGCTGTTCATGTTATCCACCGAACCGCCCAGATTTTGTGCCATCGTTTCCACCTGGTTCAGCGCCGTGGATACATTACTTACGTTCAGCGATACCGATGCCTGGGAAATCACCTGCTTCCCGGTGGCGGTCGTATTATTGACCAGATTATCACCCCACGAGTAACTGCTGCCTGCGCTGTTTATCGCGCCCAACGTAATCTGCGTAGTGGTGGTGACAGGCATTGTCGCCGGGAATGCTCCTGCGAAAGTAGTTGTTGGTACTGGTACAATTGTTCCCTGAGTGTTGTAAATACCGTAATTCGCGCTTATACCCAGTCCATGCTGAATGGCTGCCCGGTCGATTGAACTGGACGTGTTTTGATTGGCGGTATTGTTATTGGTTAACCATATCGAACCGGCCGTTGCCAGTATCACCAGCACTCCCACGGACGAGGTAATTGCCACCAGCCGCGGGCCGGCCAGCCATCGCCAGAATCTTTCTTTCCTGCCGGCCGGTTCCGTCAGTTTTTGCTTTTCATCCAATAGGGGCTCCAGCTTGGACCATAAGTCCTTGCCTGGCTTGAATGATTCTGCCCGCTTCTGAAAGAATTTTTGTGCCTTATTTTCCATATTATCGGAATTATTTTTTTCGTCTTTCATTTCAAGACCTCCTGTGATTCCCTGTTACTTTTTGTTATCTTCTTCAATTAAATCTTTCAATAGCTCCAGTGCCCGGGAAGTTTGCGATTTCACCGTGCCCTGCGGCCGCCTTAAAGCCGCCGCTGTTTCCGCCAGTGAAAGTCCGGCAAAATACCGCAGCAGCACCACTTGCCTTTGTTCAGTGGAGAGCCGCTGCATCACCCGCCGCAGCTGGTCCCGCTGCGCGATCTCTTCGGCAGGGTCGTCACCCGCCGGGTCAGCGAAGAACTCGGTGTCCAGCGATATCATCGGAATCGCGTTAGCTCTCTGGTAGCTCAGAACTTTATTTACCAGAATCCTGACCAGCCAGGGTTTCAGCGGATATCCGCTGCGGAAATTCCCGATGCCTTTCCATGCTGAAAGAAAAGCTTCCTGCACATGGTCTTCCGCCGCCGTCCTGTTGCCGGTCATCAGGTAAGCAGTGCCGTAGAGAATATTCTGATATTTTTCCACCACGGTCCGGAATGCTTCCCGGTCGCCTGCCTGGCAGCGCCGGATAATATCATTGTCAGTCATGACTGTTTGCTCTATCATCGCGGTACCTCTATAAGATAATACGTTTTTAAAACCCTTAAGGTTCCATTATTTTCAAATATTTTTAAAATAAGCCTGCTGGGACTTGATTTTCCCATCACTGCCCCCCTTTTGCTTGCATTTTCTATCCAAAATATGTTTGGTTGTTATTGTCTTGCGTTATCTATGTAACGTAACCTGCCGGAAAAGGATAGCCCCATATCGCTCTGTTTCGTTGTTTTTCCTTACTGCATAGTTTCAAAACGCGCCATTAATATTATTAACAACAGTAACTCTATCATATATATACGGTACTATCCGTCATTCATTACAAATATTTTAAGCAATAAAAAATCCCCGGCTGTGCAGCCGGGGATTTTACTAAAACAGTATATTTGTGCAAATCGGTGAATCGCGGTTCGAATGCGCCGATTATATTCCTACTTCGTTAATTGCGAAGTGCAGTTGGGGCACCTTGTCGCTTTCACGGGAATCTGCGTGCCGCAGAACGGACATTCTTTAGTTGTTGGAGCTGCAGGAGCAGCCGCTGCCAACTTCGCTTTTTGCCGTTCGTTCATTTTCGCAATCGGGCGGACGATCAGGAAAAAGACCACTGCCGCCACGATAATAAAACTGATGATCGTGTTAATGAATGTACCATAATTGATGGTCACCGCCCCGGCAGTTTGAGCAGCAGCCAAAGAATCATAAGGTCCCACAGGGGAACCCTGTTTCAACACAATTAGTAAATTGGCAAAATCAACTTTACCAAGAGCCAGACCTATCGGCGGCATAATCACATTTGCCACCAGGGAAGTGATGATTGCGCCGAAAGCCGCGCCAATAATGATACCTACCGCCATGTCCACTACGTTGCCGCGCATGATAAATGCTTTAAAATCTTTTAACATAATCCGTCTCCTTTGTTTTCTAATTATATTAACTTTAAATCTATTGTCAAATCATCTCAACTATTATCGCCTTGCGCGGATTGAAGGGCGGACAGTTAGCGTAAGTTCTTGCGCGCAATCGAATAAAGTCTCTTTTCGTCCGATAAAAATGGGCCTGCCCATTTCATGGAATAAAGCATCCAATTATTAGAGGGCATCAACCACATGTCGTGCCTATCCGATTTTTTCCAGCTCTTTCTCGTGGAACATCATGTTGTATCCGGTCTTATCGGCTTTCATCAGCACATAGCCTGCCGGGTCGTTAATCACCGCAGCAATCTTACCTTCCCAATTCGCCAGCTTGTATCCGCCGTCCGGCCAGCCCGGTTTATCCAGGACTTTTACTCTATCGCCAACATTTAATTCTGCCATTTTAATCTCCTTGTAAGTATTTATCGGTATTGTTATATTTTAAATCTTCTGCGATGCGGTGTCACTACTTTTTACCATTTCGCCGGGCATCACGCGGCTGCCCTTTTTTAGTTGGATGCCCTCAATTATGTTTACATGGTCCCCCACCACCGTCCCGGTCAATTTAACATCGTCCCCGATTTTACAGTTGTCCGCCAGGATCGAGCTTTTTATTTTCACGCCCTCACCGATTACCGTATCGTGCCATATTACCGAGTCTGAAATTGACGTGTTCTCCCCGATCCTGCAGTTCGGGCCGATTACAGCAGGTCCGGATAATTTCACGCCGCTTTCTATCCGGCATTTATCGCCAATCATCACTTTACCCTTGAACTTCACCGAAGGATGGATTTGACATCTTTTACCCTTTATTACATCCGTATCGAAAGTATAGGCTTCATTTTTGCCGCTCAACAAATCGCGGTGTAATTGTAAATAATTTTCCGGCGTGCCCGTGTCCATCCAGTAATTGTCTGTAGGATAGGCATAAAAAGGCAAGCCGTCCGCCAGCATCTGTGGAAAGACGTCGCGCTCGAAACTGAATTTGGTATCCGGCGGGATTCTCTGTAATACTTCCGGCTCAACTACCCACGTCCCGGCGTTTATCATATTTGTCGTGACTTCTTCGGCTTTTGGCTTTTCCAGAAAACGCTTTACCTTGTTCCTTTTGTCAGTCTCGACCACACCGTAATGGGTCGGGTCCGCCACCGGCGTCAGCACAACTGTCGCTTTGGCGTGATGTCTGCGGTGGAATTTCAGAATCGCCGTGAAATCCCGGTTCTGGATGATGTCTCCGTTCAAAACAAAAAATGTGCCGTCCAGAAAATCCTCAACGTTTTTCACTGCCCCGGCGGAACCCATCGGGGTTTCTTCCATCACGTAGTACAAATGGACGCCCAGTTTGCTGCCGTCGCCGAAATATTCTCTCATCGATGCCGGCAAATAAAACTGCGCCATCACGATTTCCGTGATGTTATGCTCTTTCAGGTTGCGTATGACATGCTCCAGGAACGGCAGGTTCAGCACGGGAACCATCGGCTTGGGGGTGTGGTATGTCAACGGGCGCAAACGTGTCCCTTCCCCGCCGACCAGGATTACCGCTTTTAATCCGCTCTTCGTTTTTACTTCTTTCCCGCAATGCTCGCAGCCGCATTCTTCCATCTTCAGGTTCCTCTTCGAATTCTTGTAATTGTAATTATCATACAGTGCCTCAAATCCGGAATCAAGTGCAAAAAGAAACCATGAAAGAGAACCATAAATGCCATAAATTCGTAATACTATTCTTTGGTATTTTATTACTTTTTAATAATGCGTCATGTACAATTTCTAGAACAGCTTTAATTTGCTGTCTTCTGGGAATGTGGAGCAAAGCATGTTTGAAAAGATACTATTGCCTCTCGACCTTTCAGAAGCTTCTGAAATTGTTGTCCCTTACGCATCGGAACTTGCCGGCAAATTCGGTTCAGAGTTGATTTTGTATCACGTCCGGCCGCCTGAACGCGAAGATCTTGAACATTTATTCATGGATTATCTTAACCGGCAGGCGGAGACAATTAAACAAAATATCAAAAAAAACGCCTCGAAGGAAGTTAACGTCACGATAAAAATCGCGGCCGGAGCGCCGGAACAGAATATCTGCGAATTGATAAATAGCAACAAGATAGATCTGGTCATCATGGCTTCAGTCAGTTCCTCAGGCCTAAAAATCGGTAAAACACTCGGCAGTGTCGTCGATCATATTTGCCATACAGTGCCCGTGCCTGTCATGCTCATCAGGCCCCGCCGCGCACAATTGACCGGAAAACGGCTGCTTTTTAATAATCTACTGCTTCCGCTGGATGGTTCAATCCTCAGTAAACTTGCTGTGCCTGTCGCCGAAGAAGTTGCGGTCGGGCTGAAAATACCGGTAATGCTATTTGAAATGGCTCTCTTGCCTTATCCTTCTGAAACCGGTTCCTACTTGAACGGCAATGAATATGTAAAGGTAAATGAACGTGATGAACAGGTGATTGAGTCCAATTATGCCTCAGCGAACGAAGCTGAAGAAAGCCGGGTTTTGGCGGAATTGATGACGGTCGAGGAAGAATTAAAAGAAAATGGAATCACGGTGGGCCACCGAATAACATCCGGGATTGATGCAGCCAAAGAAATCATCCAAATAAGTAAAGACGTCGATGCGAACTTAATTGTCATGTCCACCCACGGTCGCTCGGGATTAAACCGTTGGATGATGGGCAGCGTTGCGGAAAAGGTCCTCCGCTATGGCGACGTCCCGCTGCTGCTGGTAAACGCCAGGGCAGCCTGATTCCTTTTTAGAGTTATATATTAATTGGGAGGTGAGGAGATGCATTTTGGTTTACCTGCGATTAATGGTTTAATAATCGGAATCATCGCCATCGTTGTTGGCCTTATCATCCTTATTTTTCCGAAAATCCTCAATTATTTTGTCGGCGGCTTATTGATCGTTTCCGGAGCGATCGCTATCGCCGGCGGCAGCGTCCTGCCCGGTGTTGTCTCCATTATCATCGGCATCATCATTCTGATATTTCCCCATGTCATTAATTATTTGGTCGGCATCTACCTTATATTGCTGGGCGTCTGGTTCATTTTCGCTGCTTCAACCTTGATTATTGGCATTGTTACCATCGGTATTGGAATTTTAGTGATGTTCTTCCCAGATATTTTGAATTTCATCTTTGGGATCTATCTTATTGCAGCCGGTGTTGTCGCAATCGGTCACTATTTTAAATGGTTTTAAATTTGTTTCCTGAAATGGATGGGAAGGTTGATAAAACCAAAATATTTTTATAAACAGCAATAATGCGCAGCGTAAAAAATAGAAATCTTAACAAATAAACATTAATTCCGGAGGGGATGAATATGGTGTTGTCTAACAAAGATCAGCCTCAAGCTGTTGTAATTAATACGGGGGATGCGGATAAAAACAAATCTTCTCGAAATATTTCAGCCATGGCAGCGCGGCTTGAGGAGCTTGAATCCCGGCCGCGCCGTAATCCGTTATTGCATTGGCTGGCTTTTATTCTTTCCCTGTTTTCACTGGTTATCCTTGCCATGTGGGTCTTTGGGTCCCGGGGGACAGTTTCGAACGTATATGTTATTTTAGATATTTCCCTCGGCGTTGTTTTTGCCGTTGAATTCTTTACACGCAGCGGGTTTCGCTGGGGTCGGATTTCCTATTTGCGCACACGGTTCTTTGATTTCATTGCCATTGTTCCGGTATTGGCGCTTGTCCATCACGGATACCCCTTACAATCAACCTGGTTGTGGATAATTTTCACGGCCCGCGCGATTCGTATCTTTGACAGGCTTCTCGGTGATGGGTTTATCGGACGGAATTTCCTGGCGCTGGTTGAAGGTTTCGAAGAACAGATTACAGACCGGGTCCTCGACCGGATTATTGCCCGCATCCAGGCGGATATGGACAAAGCGGGTTTCAGCCACGGCGTAGCCGAAGCGCTCGCCAAAAATAAGCCGGGTATTTTGCAGCGTGTCCATGCCGCCACCCCGCATGAAGGGATTTGGCCGGAGCTGGCCCATATTGCCGGATTGGATAAAGCGCTCGAACGCGTTGAAGAACGCACCTACGATTCGGTTGTGGAAATTGTGAATAGTCAGGAAGTAGATAAGGCCGTGCGTGATTCCGTCAACTCTGTCTTCTCCCGCATGCGGGCCGAATTGGGAGGAAATAAATGGCGTAAGCATCTCGGCATACGCCTTTAGCAATTAAATATTATGTTAGCCTAGAATGACCGTCTATCGGGAAAAGGGGGACAAAATGCCTTACAAAGTTGAATTTAAAAAAGACCATCGGAACTCCAAAGGGGAATCCGCCCCGTGGGTGATCGTCAACAAAGACCGCAATGAGATTGTGGGCAGTTCGGAAACTAAAGAAACCGCCGAATCGAGTATCCGTGCCCGCCTTGCCGGCGAACACGGCGGTTTTAAAAGCAAAAGTTAAAGTGGATTGCTAATCCATTGCGACCCGGCAATCTGACATCGCAATGTCATACTGAGTCCGCTTTTAGGCGGACGAATGTACCATATCTCAATGTGGTGCTGAGTCCGCTTTAGGCGGACGAATGTATCAATTCGCAATGTCAAACTGAGTCCCGTTCTGAGCGCAGCGAAGAATCTCCCTGTGGTTCACGAAAATCCTTTATCTCATCGTCTTTCCCCGTGAAAGCTGAAGGTGTTGAACGAAGTAAATGTACGGACTCTTCTTCTCTCCCTCTTTCCTTGACATTCCCTCTCCCTTTTACTATTATTTAACCAATATCCTTTTACATTTTTTGAATACGCTTTAATTCGGTCTCTGTAATTTCGGACCGATTTTTTATATCGTGCAGGTTTTTCCCTGGTTTTTACTATTTTAGTAAACAAAAACTGATTTATTCTGCTCTAAGAAGGAGAATCTCAAATGAATGCTCAAGCTCTTTCCGGACTGAAAGTCCTTGAATACGGGGAATTCGTAGCCGCGCCCTATTGCGGCAAACTGCTGGCTGATTTGGGTGCCGATGTCATCAAAGTTGAAAAGCCCGTCACCGGCGACCGTGCCCGTGAAAATGGCCCCTTTCCTAAGGATAAACCGGATATCGAGAAAAGCGGTTTATTTCTATATCTGAATACCAACAAACGCGGCGTCACCTTGGACCTTAAAAAAGCCGCCGGCCGCAAGGTTTTTCAGGAACTCGTCAAATGGGCGGATGTCCTTGTCGAAAACAATCCCCGTCAGGATTTGCTAAAGCTCGGCCTCGATTATGAAACCCTCCACGAGATTAATCCAAAACTGGTCGTTACCTCAATCACCTATTTCGGGCACACCGGCCCTTATCGCGATTATAAAGGCTGCGACCTCATCGCCAACCACACCAGCGTCGAGGCTGTTCTAAATCCCTGTTATGAAGTCTATAATGAAGACCTTAATCCGCCGATGAAACTGCCCGGTCATTCCGGCGATTTTCTCAGCGGCGTGATTGCCGCAATCAACACGATGTCCGCGGTCTTCGCCGCGCAGCAAACCGGACTAGGACAGCACATCGACCTCTCGGAACAGGAAGCCGTGGCCAGCATTGTCTGCCATGAAATCGGCGATTATTTCGATGCCGGCATCACCTACCAGCGCGACCGTAAATACCGCTGGGAAGAATCCCCCAAATACCCCTGCTCCGACGGCTTTATTATGATGAACATTCCCTTCCAGTTCTGGGAAGGTGTCGTTAGGATGATGGATAGTCCGGAATGGGCTCAAAATCCAGAATATAAGACCCCCGTCGGCCTCCTCCATGATCACTGGAAAGAAATTCAGCCCCGCCTTATCTCATGGTTCAAACAGCACACCTGTGCCGAAGTTGTTAAAAGGGCCATGGCGCAGCGCCTGGATATTTCTATCGTTCAATCAGCCAAAGAAATTTCCGATAATCCCATGTTTGAAGAACGGGGATTCTTTGTTGAAATCGACCACAAAAAAGCCGGAAAACTCAAATTCCCCGGCGCGCCCTGCAAATTCTCGGCTACTCCCGCGCAGGCGCCTCATGCCGCCCCGCTCCTCGGCGAACATAATGCCGAAGTCTATGGCGGGATGTTAGGCTTTAAACCGGCGAAATTAAGTAAATTGCAAGAATCCGGCGTCATTTAACCCAAGGCTAATATAAGGAGATTATAATGCAGAACCTGCCTTTAAAAAATATCCGCGTACTTGATTTTACCCAGGTCCGGGTCGGCCCTCAAATCACCCAGTGGCTGGCGGTCCAGGGGGCGGAGGTTATCCGTGTCGAAACGAAACTGCGGCCCGAATCTTTCAAAATGACCAACAACCCGGGCAACCTTACGAAGGCGGCCAAATATCGCGTCGGTTATTTTGCTTCCCTCAATTACAGCAAGCAAAGCATCACCGTCAACATGAAGAGTCAAAAATCATTTGACCTGATTAAAGACCTGCTTAAACACATCGATATCGTCGCCGAAAACTTCCGCACCGGCGTGATGGAAAAGTGGGGCCTGGGCTATAACGATTTGAAGAAAATCAATCCCGGTATCATCTTAATCTCCGCCTCCGGTTTCGGCCGCACCGGCTTAATGAAAGATGAACCGGCCTATGCGCCCGTCATCGATGGTTTCAGCGGCTATTCTTATGTCAATGGTTATCCCGACGGTGAACCCGCTGAAGCTGGCGCCCGCGGTTTTTCCGATTCGATTGCCGCTTATCAGGGCGTGTTTGCCGTCATGGCCGCTCTGTATCACCGCTCAAAAACCGGCGAGGGTCAATTCCTTGACCTCTCGATGTCCGAAGCCGATGTCGCTCTCGGACCGGAAGCCGTGATCGAGTATGCCGTCACCGGCCGTGTGCAGGGCCGTCTTGGGAACTCGGACAAGTATCTGGCGCCGCACAATGTTTACCGCTGTCTTGGTGACGACCGGTGGGTTGCCATCGCTTGTTCCAACGACAAAGAATGGAAAGGGCTCTGCAAAGCGATGGGCAATCCGAAATGGACGAAAGATGCTAAATTCAGCGTTGCTGCCGGCCGTCGTACCCATAAAGATGAACTCGACGCTTTGATCGAAACATGGACAGTGAAACAGGATCATTTAGCTGCGGTGAAAATCCTGCAGGCCGCCGGAGTTATCGCCGGGGCCTCTCTCAAGGTGGAAGAACTATGCGAAGACCCCCACATTAAAGAAAGAGGATTCCTCGTCGATATCGAATATCCGGACAAAAGTATTATCCGCCGCAGCGCCTTGCCTTATAATCTCAGTGTTTCCGGTAAAGGCAATTACACCCATCCCCCGGAAGCCGGCGAAAATAATCAGTATGTTTTCGGTAAAATCATGGGCTTATCGGCAGAAAAGATTAAAGAGCTGGAAAGAGAACAGGTTATCTATTAGTGTGGTGCTTCTTAAATAGCTTTAACCCCGGTTTTATTCCATCCCGATGAAAGCTTGTCCCGTACTTTGATACGGGATCGGGATCCAGCCGGTTCCCTGGTTTCTGGATACCGACGTTTGTCGGTATGGGGATAGATTATTCTAGCTAAGCGTTAGAAACACCGCACTAGCTTAGTGGTCCAATATCTTACTCAAGAACCGCTTGGTGCGTTCTTGCTTGGGGTTGGTGAATAATACTTCCGGCGGCGCTTCTTCGATGATTTGCCCTTCGTCCATGAAAATTATACGCTGTGCGGCTGCGCGGGCAAATCCCATCTCATGCGAAACCACCACCATGGTCATGCCTTCTTTAGCCAGGTCCATCATCACGTCCAGCACTTCTTTGATCATTTCCGGGTCGAGTGCGCTGGTCGGTTCATCGAACAGCATGATGCGCGGATTCATTGCCAGTGCCCGGGCAATAGCCACCCGTTGCTGCTGCCCGCCGGAAATCTGTGAAGGATAGGCATTGATTTTTTCCGGTATCCCCACTTTTTTCAGCAAATCCATGGCTATTTTCCGTGCTTCTTCCGGACTGCGTTTGCGTACTATTTTCTGCGCCAGCATCAGGTTATCCATTACTGTCAGGTGGGCAAACAGGTTGAACGACTGGAAAACCATCCCGATTTCCTGACGCACCATGTTGATATTCTGTGCGCCGTGCAGCAGAATGCCGTCGACTACTATTTTCCCCGAATCATATTCTTCCAGCCTGTTGATGCAGCGCAGCAAAGTCGATTTACCGGAACCGGAAGGCCCGACAATCACTACCACTTCCCCTCTTTTGATGTCTAAATTGACACCGCGCAAAGCATGCACCTTGCCGAAGTGTTTATGGATATCTTTTATTTGGATGATTGGGTCTTTATTATCTTTCAATCTTCGTTCGCCGTTCAACATAATTTACGATACGCGCCGAAAAGAGCGTCATCACTAAATACAGCAATGCAATCATTGTCCAGACCTGCAGCGGGTCGAAGTTGGCCGCCATAAATTCCCGGCCTCGCCGGGTTAAATCCGCCAGTGCTACTGCACTCACCAGCGATGAGTCTTTGAGCAATGCGATAAACTCATTGCCGACCGGCGGCAGTATTACTCGAATTGCCTGGGGTAAAACAACATGCCTCATCGCCTGGAAATAACTCATTCCCAGGCTGCGGGCCGCTTCCATTTGTCCCTTGGGGATACTCTGGATTCCGGCGCGGAATATTTCGCTCATGTAAGCGCCGTAGCAGAAAACGAAGCCGAAAATTGCCAGCAATATCGCGTTCGCTTCGTAATTCGCCAGAAAACTGATATGTGTTGCTTGCCCTAACTCTCTGACAATAACCGGAAACGCGAAATACCACCAGATCAACTGTACCAGGAGTGGTATTCCGCGTACTATTTCTACATAAAATGTCGTGACCAGGTGGATAACTTTATTTGTGGAGAGGCGGCCCAGTCCCCCCAGCATCCCCACAAAAATCATCAGTACAAACGATACGATCGTGATTAAAATAGTAACCCCGATGCCGTCGCGCACAAAAAGTACGATGCGCCAATAAGGGTCCGGTTTTGTTATACTGAGGATTGCTATCAAGCCGGCGACCAGTGCCACCAGCCACCACCAGGCGTCTATGTGGTAGCCGACACCTGCTTCCGGAACATTTTCCAGTTCCGGTACTTTGAATTCTGTAGATTCTGATTTGCGACGTGAAAACATAACTCACCCTGATACCGTTAGAGCACGCGGGGAGAAGACCATGCCTTCTCCCCACTTTATTAATAATATTTAAGTTCGCCTGAACCTATTGCGCAAGTTGCCATTTGACGGCTATTGTATGAAGTTCGCCGTCAGCTTTTACCTTGGCCAGGCCGTCATTGATTTGTGATAATAAAGCGGTCTTTCCGTTTGCCACGGCAATGCCGTATTGTTCGTCGGTAAAAACCGATCCGGCGGTCTTTATCTTAGTCGTATTGGTAGCCACATAATTTACGGCTACCGGATTATCGCAAACCACCGCGTCAACCTGTCCGTTCATTAAATCCTGAAATGCCAAACCGATGTCATCGTACGGTTTCGCGGTCGCCCCGGCGATATTGTTGACCTCGATGTTGCCTGTTGTGCCAAGTTGTACGGCTACCGTTTTGCCGACTAAGTCATTTTTGCTGTTAATCGTGGTGTTATTGATTCTGACGGTAATGATTTGCCCGGCATCGAAGTACGGGTCCGAGAAAAGCATTGCTTTTTGTCTTTCGGCAGTGATGGTAATGGAGGAGATTGCCGCATCGTAAGTGCCCTGCGCCATACCGGCCAGCAGCGGGTCAAAAGCCACATTCTGGAAATCAATTTTGAAATCTTCTTTGGCGGCAATTGCGTTGAATAAATCGATGTCAAAACCCTGGATTTGTTTGGTCTGTTCATTGACCGTTTCAAACGGTGCCCAGGTTGCGTCCGTCGCAACCTTGATTGTCTCTTCTGAGGATTCGGATGTTTTTGACGAACAACCCACTAAACTTCCGCTCACCAGCAGCACCCCTGCCAGAGCCAACAATAGAAAACGTTTCATTCATACCTCCCGACAATTATGTTATTAAATTGATTTATTAAAATTGTTTTAATAATATCAGAAAACAAGTTTTTTGCAAAGTTTCTCATCTCAATATTGTTTATGTTAAATAAGTCTTTTGAAATGTTTATGCAACAAT
>PMCB01000053.1 GCA_003153955.1 Dehalococcoidia bacterium
CACCTCTCTTCAACTGATTAGATATTTATAATGCTTAATATGTTACTTGTAAATAGCAATAAATTGCCCTAAGTCTATATAGCATTCGCTATCTTGTCAATGAGACGAGTCATATCCATAAGAATATTCAATACCATTATCATATGAATGCAGGTACGTCGGGAAAACCGAACCCTGCAGAAACCTTTCAAGACACCTGCGGGATATGATAGAATGCTAAACACCGGACATCATCGTGGCGGCAAAAGACAAAATTAAGCGCACAACATTGCTTTTCCCGGCGCAGGAATGACTCAGGAGGTGCGGCAAGATGCCTGAATCAAGGACAAGGGACAGTTTTTTATATTCCCGCTTATTGATCGGGAAAACCAGGCAACTACTATTCAGGGCCAGAAAAAAAGAACTGGACATATATCATGTTTCGCCGCGGCAAGCCCATGTCATAACCTGTATTTATGACCTTGGCGACAGAGCCAGTCTCAACGAATTAGCAGAGCGCACGGAAAGAAATCTTAATACCCTTTCCATCAACATGACCAAGATGGAACAAGCAGGGCTGGTAAAAAAGATCAGAGATACCCCGAAATCGACTAAATTGAGATATGAATTGACAGAGACCGGCCTTAATATTTATAACGAGATTAAAGGAATAAAGTCGGCTAAAAAGATAATGGGGACTTTAACAGAAGAAGAACGCCAGCAATTAATCACGCTGCTGGAGAAAATAGTAAACAAAACGCCGAACAATCAGTGAAATTTACCGGAAAGACCACGAATACCAACCGATAATCAAGGCCGCATCAGCCAAAAACCGCCGCTTATTGCCCCAAGCGGACTAAAATTTTGTTTAAGGCTGTGTATATCTGCCGACGCTCTTCTTCGGTCAGAACGGATAACATGGCATTGATCGATGCGCTCTCGCGGCTGATTTTAAGCATCTCAATGCCCTTCGCCGTTAACTCGATGCGCAGAAGCCTTGATTTCGGGCTGTCTTTAACCCTCCGGATCAAACCGTCTTTTTCCATTCTGACAGCCTGGCGGGAAATCACATCCAATTTCCGTTCGACTTTTTTTGCGATTGTCGATAGTGTTGCGTCTGCACCCAAACCCTGGATGACGCGTAAAACCTGAAGCTGTTGTGCGGCAATATGCGAAGGACTCAGTTCTTTTTGCCGGAGAAAAAACAAAGAATGATGTACCTTAACCAGGGACATCCACAAATCATAATTTGATATCGCGGTTAGTTTGTCCAATTTATCCTCCTTTAGGAAAATGCAAGGAGAAAATTATCATATATTTAAACCCCGGCCGGTTTCTGAATTTACCGGGTGATTGTATTTGATTATATGCCCTTCTCAATCGATTTGGCAATGTTAATTATACACAAGGCAATTAACAATTTGCATACGATTCTCAAAATTCAACCAACCATCTGATTAAATGAATGGAGTCCATAAAATCATGCTTGACATTTACAGCCTGTTATTTGATAATTTCAAAACAGGCTAGTGATGGTATGGTAATCTATTGGGGGGAGGGACGAATATGGCAGAGACAATTTCCGCGAAAGAATGGTTTGACAAAGGGGTAATATATTTCGAGAATAATAAATTCGAAGAAGCCATCATGGCCTACAATGAGGCTATAAAACTCGACCCCGGTCTTGCCGAAGCCTTTACCAACAAAGGCAACGCCCTCATTGTCCTGGGGAAATATGAAGACGCGCTGAAAAATTACGAAGAAGCGATCAAAGCCAAACCAAACGTCTGGGAAACATGGCTGAACAAGGGCGTCCTGCTGAACAACATGAACCTCCTCGATGAAGCCATCGCAGCATTCGATGAAGCGATCCGTTTGAATCCCAAAGACCCGGATGTCTGGTACAACAAAGGGATAGTGCTGCACAAACGGGAAAAATTCGACGAAGCAATTAAAGTTTACGACGAATCGATAAAACTGAGTCCCGGCGTATCCCAGGTATGGAACAACAAAGGGGTCGCCCTTCATAACATCGGAAAATACGAAGATGCAATCAAGGCCTATGAAGAAGCGATTAAACTGAACCCCGGCTATACCAAAGCGTGGAACAACAAGGGCAATTCTCTGGACGACATGGGCAAACACGGCGAGGCAATTGTCGCATACGACGCCGCAATTAAACTGGATTCCAAATTCACCGAAGCGATGAACAGCAAAGGAATAGCGCTGATGGACCTGGCAATGCAGGATGAGGCGATAAAAATATTCGATGAAGCGATAAAAATTGACCCCAATGACGCGGAAGCCTGGTTTTATAAAGGCAAGGCACTGCTGCAATCGGCTAAACAGATGGAAGCCTACCGGGCCTTTATCGAAGCGACCGAAATTAATCCCGGCTACGCCGATGCCTGGTTTGAAAAGGGCATAATCCTGGCGAAAACCGGAAAATATTCCGATGCGGTCCTGGCTTATGAAAAAGCCCTCAAAATAGACCCGAAATTCGCCAAAGCCTGGTATAACCTGAGCACGGCCTATCATCAGGCCAAACGGCACGAAGAATCGACCAAAGCTTATCAGGAAGCGGTCAAACTCGACCCCAGCTATAACGCCACGCCGCCGGCGCCAACGAACAAAGGTAATTTCCGGCCGGGGCAGAGTTTTAGAGTATAGCCGTGTGATCTTATGACATGGCAAACAGCGAAAAACATTAGAAACAGGCTCGCCGCGGAGCAAGGCACAATCATCAAGGATTGGGGCGGCAAACTGCCTGTGGCGCTGATTTACCCGAATTCTTACAACATCGGCATGTCCAACCTGGGCATCCAGTCGATTTACAAATTACTCAACGACCGGAACGATGCGGTCTGCGAACGGGTCTTTTGGGAACCTAAAGACTCCCCGGACGTCCTGCCGCTGGCAATGGAATCGCAGCGCCCGCTGACCGATTTTGCCGTCGTGGCTTTCTCTCTAAGTTACGAACTGGATTATTTTAATATCGCGCCGATTTTGAAGGCGAGCGGCATCCCGGTTTATGCCAAAGACCGCGACGAAACATACCCGCTGATTATTTCCGGCGGACCGTGCATTACGACCAATCCGATGCCGCTGTCGCCGTTTTTTGATTGCTTATGCATCGGTGAGGCGGAGGCGATTTTACCGGCGATGCTGCCGGTGATGAAAGACGGCGTTTCGGAAAACCGGGATGAATTGAAGGAAAAACTGGCAACCCTGCCCGGCGTTTTTGTGCCCGGGTTTTCGGATAAACCGGCAGCGCGGCAGTGGGTTAAAAACCTGGACGATTTCCCGTGCCATTCCGTAGTGATGACAAGGGACACCGAACTGGGAAATATGTATCTGATAGAGGTGGAGCGCGGCTGTAACTGGGGGTGCCGTTTCTGCCTGGTAAGCAACTGCTACCGGCCGATGCGTTTCCGTTCGGTTGACAGCCTGTTAAATCAGGCCGAGGAAGGATTGAAATACCGTAAACGATTAGGGCTGATGGGTCCCGCGGTGACCGACCATCCGCAAATCGAGGAACTGGCGGGAAAGCTGCACGACATGGGCGCGGAATTATCCGTGAGCTCGCTGCGCATCAAACCGCTGTCCCCGGTGGTGCTGGGGGAAGTGATTGAAGGCGGCACCAACACCGTGGCCCTGGCGCCGGAGTCCGGTTCTCAAAGGCTTAGAGATATTATCGGGAAAAGGATTAACGAAGACGATATTTTAAAAGCGGCGGAAAAAGTAGCGGCGCAGGGCGTCAAGCAGCTCAAATTATATTTTATGATCGGGCTGCCGGAAGAAACCGACGACGATGTTAATGCAATTGCATTGCTAGTGACGAAGTGCAAGGACATTTTCGATAAACATCAGTCGTGGAGCAGGATTACGCTGACAATTGCGCCGTTTGTGCCGAAGGCGGGCACACCTTTCCAGCGCGAAGGGATGGCACCGTTAGATACCTTGAAAAACCGATTATCCCTGTTAAAAAGCAAGCTGCCGGCGAAGGGCATCAGCGTGAAAAATGAGAGCCTGGAGTGGAGCGAGGTGCAGGCCGTGCTCTCCCGGGGCGACGACCGACTGGCGGCGGTGCTGGCGGATATTGAAAAACTGACGCTGGCGCACTGGCATCAGGCAATGCAAAAAGCAGGGCTGGATATTGATGAATATGCGCATGAAAAATGGGATGAAGAACGGTAATTACCGTGGAATACAATCAAATAAAATACTAAATCCTAATTTCGAAATACTAAATAAATTCAAAATACAAAATACGAATATAGCAGCCGCGGTAAAGCATACGAAAACATATCATCTGGATCCCGTACATTAACTGCGCAAAGTATCTGCGAACTTTCGTCGGGATGGAAGTCGCACTATTGTCGTCTATGCTTCCAGCGTATTTTGGCTTTTATCCCGGTTATTGTTTAGAATGAAAATGACAGAGAATTTTATTTTCCTTGAAGGAGATTGGATTATGTTCGGATGTTTTAGATTTTTAGCGGCAATTCCCGGTTTCTTTATCAGCTCTTTGATATTAATGCTACTCTGGGGCGTGATCGCGCCCCAGGTGGGATTGAAATCGATTAATTATGCGCAGGCAATGCTGGTGACGATTACAATCTGGCTGGTAGTGGCACCGATTGTGGCTGTAAGCGGGCGACAGGAGTGGACAATCAACCGCTGGCATTAGGCAGGGGCTATTCCTGATAAGACAGATTGCATTTTTTTATCAACATGATAATTGTGAATTGCATACCAACCTATGCCAATGCCTTAAATGATGGCGGGCGGGTTCG
>PMCB01000091.1 GCA_003153955.1 Dehalococcoidia bacterium
GGCCCCAATTGATAAGTCCTTCTTTAAAGATCCGCAGGATGGGCTTTTTTACCGACCGGGGGGAAGTAATGACACGTAACTTACTATCAAAGGAAACTTTTCCTGCTTGGCTTAAGCGGCTGGCAATACCCCATTGGTCGGGGGCATAAACAATACCATGATAACCGCCGAGTTTTACAAAGGTATCACGGCGAAACGCGAAGGTTGCGCCGGAAACAACCCATGGGCGTCCCAGAATGGGAACAGTCCACATATTCATAAGGCTTCGAATAACATATTCGACAACAGCCCACCATGGCGTTTCGGTATAAACATACCGGCCGGTAACGGCTATGACTTTCGGGTATTTTTCAAAGCGTTCTGCGATACGGCTGAGCCAGTTGCGGGGGTAGAGAGTATCCGCGTCTGCCTGGGCAATAATATCACCCTGCGCGGCATCGGCGCCGATCTGGCGGGCATAGAAAACGCTTTTCTTTTCCGGACAGGGCACAACACGGGCGTTAAAATCATGAGCAATACGAACCGTATTGTCCGCACTGCCGTTATCGGCAATTATAATTTCATAAGGTCCGGAATAATCCTGATTTCGCAGAGATTTCAAGCAATCCGGCAGATATTTTTCTTCATTCAGGGCCGGGATAACTACGCTTATCATACCCATGAATTCTAGCACACTGCTAATATATGAGCAAACTTTTTAGCAGATTCGGTAATACCTTTCCGTTACCGAAGATTAGAGTGAGGCAAATTATCGCTGATAAGCGTTGAAATTTAACAAAATGTGCAATATGTAAGCACGGGCAGGGACGCCTGTGCCACCAGGAGAAAATATTATTTCTTGCCCTTCAGCAACTTTGACACATTATCCAGAATCTTCTCGGCGACTTCACGCTTACTCATCAGCGGTAAATCTTCCGGTTTGCCGTCTTTTTTCAGAATGGTGACTTTATTAGTCTCGGAACCGAAGCCGCTACCCTTTGCACTGACGTCATTGGCAACGATTATGTCAAGTCCTTTGCCCGTCAGTTTCTTTTGGGCATTGGAAATCAAATCCTGAGTCTCGGCGGCAAAACCAACTTTAATAAACTTACCTTTGACTTCGGATAGTATATCCGGAGTTTTTACCAGTTCCAGCGTTAATCCACCGGCGCCTTTTTTAATCTTTTGCGCAGCCGTAGTTTTGGGCATATAATCGGCGACAGCCGCCACCATCAGGAGCGCATCGGTTTTAACAGTAGCTTTGACGACGGCTTCTTTCATCTGTTGAGCGCTGCGGATATTAATAACATCAACACCGGCAACCGGACTGAGCCCGGTTGGGGTTGTTATTAACGTGACCGTGGCACCTCTGTCCCGCGCAGCTTCGGCTACGGCATAACCCATTTTGCCGGAAGAATTATTGGTGATATAACGGACAGGATCGATGGCTTCCTGTGTGCCGCCGGCAGTAACTACTATTCTTTTCCCGGCCAAATCACCTTTTTTCCCCAGGGTTTGTTGAATAATCCCCATAATCTCCGTGATTTCCGGCAATCGACCGTAGCCAATGGAGCCCGAAGCCAAGCGCCCGTGCGCCGCGGGAATTACTGTAAATCCACGGGCTTTGAGTTTGGAGATGTTATCCTGGGTGACGGGATTAATATACATATTATTGTGCATGGCGGGTGCAATGACTATCGGGGCTTTGGTCGCCAATACTGTGCATGTGAGGATATCGTCGGCAATACCGGCTGCCATTTTGGAGATGATATTAGCGGTAGCAGGCACGATTGCGATGATGTCAGCCTCATCGGCCAGGGAAACATGGGTAATGGCCGAAAGCGGCGCGGGTTCGAACATATCCGTTACAACAGGATTTCCGGTCAAGGCTTGAAATGTCAAAGGCTGTACCAGTTGAGTCGCTTCCCAGGTCATGACTACTTTTACAACGGCACCGCACTGGACTAATTTGCTGGCCAAATCAGCCGCCTTATAGGCAGCGATGCCACCGCTAATCCCAAGGACGATCACTTTATTTTTCAGCATTTGCAGAGCCTCCTAAGAAAAAATCCAATTACCAAAATCCAAATTCCAAATAATAGCCAAGCTCCAACAACCAATAAGTAATTGTAGTCCAGATTTATTTGTTCATTTCATAAATCATTTTGAGGCCGATGAGCGTGATATCCGGATTTACAACTTTGAAGATGTCGGTCTCTGCGGCGAATATGGCACCAAAGCCACCGGTGGCGACCACAGTGGCCTTTTCACCGAGTTCCTGTTCGATGTGGGAAACGATACCTTCGACCAGCCCGGTGTAACCGAACATGATGCCAGAAAGCATGGCGGTAATGGTGTTGGTGCCGATAGCTTTCTGCGGATGGGAAAATTGGATGCGGGGCAGGGCGGCAGTGTGGGAAAATAACGCTTCTGCGGCAGTCATCGGACCGGGGGCAATTACCCCACCGATAAAATCACCTTCTCTGGAAATGATATCAAAAGTTGTGGCGGTACCCAGGTCTACGACAATTGTCGGGCCGCCGTAGAGTTTGTAACCGGCAACAGTATTCACAACACGGTCGGCGCCGACTTCACGGGGGTTATCTCCTCTAATCCGAACACCGGTTTTGACACCCGCAGTAACGACCAGCGGTTTGATATTAAAATAATCATCCAGCAATTTCACAAAAATGGGAATCAGCGGCGCAACAGTGCTGCATATCGCGACTTCTTTGATATCCGTCACCGCGATTTTCCGGAATTGCAGGAGGGCCATGATTTCCATGGCGTATTCATCCGGCATCTTGTGGATATCAGTTGCCAGACGCCAGTTATAACGTATTTTTTCGCCTTCAAATACACCCATCGTCACATTGGTATTACCGATATCAATCGCCAGAAACATAAGTTTTTACCTCCTCACCACCTGTCATGTATGCACCTACTATTGTAACAAGTGTAGCAAGGGTTGTAATTACGGTCAACTATTTGCCGATGCTGCCAGTTGTTTCAGTAATACCGGCCAATGATTGCGACGGTATTCAAATCAACGATAAATCGGGAAACGTTTCCGGGACCCTTAATTTATCCCGACTCTGATGAAATTACAGGGTAATCTGCAGGCCTTCATAACCGGGAGTAATATCGGCCGATAATTCTAAGGCAACCTGCTTCAATCCGGCATCAATCATTTCCCGGTCTGGACTTTGGGGGGACATATGCACGGTAATTACCTTTGGCAGGTAACCTTTGATATTCCGGAAAGATATCAGTTCCTCTTTAAGCAAACCGGGAGTAAGATGGTATGATTCTTTGTCAGATTTCAGCAAACCGTCCGGAAGAGTAACCTCAATAATAAGCAAATCCGGGGAAATGCGCGTCCAGACAGCTTCGAGGCCATGCCCGGTATCCCCGGAATAAAATAATTTCTTCCCCTGAGGCGTGGTAATCTGGTAGCCCACCGAGGGCACAGAATGCTTCATCGGGACTGCCAGGATCTGATATTGTTTGATGAAAAACGCCTGTAACGGTTCAATCGGAGTGAAGTTGATTGTCGGATTTTCCTGCGGGTGGGTCAGGAAATTAGTATAAAACTTCCCCGGGTATTCAAAGAGATAAGCAAGAGCCTCATGAACCGAAGGGATGGAATAAATATTGATTCTCTCTTTTTTAACATAGAAATTCATTCCCAACATCGGGATATCTTTAATATGGTCGTAGTGGTGGTGGGTGATGAGCAGCGCTTCGATTGCCATCTGTTCAGAAAAAGTGAGGCCGGAAACAAGGCCGCCGGCATCAATGGCAAGAAAATTATCAATCAATACACAAGCAGGCCTGACGTCTTTCGATTCACTGTTGTGCGCACCGAGAAACTGTATGTTCATCGGTCGGCGGTTTTCCTTTCCCGGAGGTGGAGTGGATTGAAATTGGTCTGAAAGTCGTAAGTATCAACAGCTTCGTTTTTCTTCAAATAATTGACAATGACATAGGTAAGGGGTGTAAAAGCAACTTCGATGATGACTTTAGCCGCCCATGCCCATAGGATCATCCACGGGGTAAAGAAAACCGCGCCCACATAGGCGCCGACGATGAAGATGCCGGTATCCAAAGCCTGGCCGATAACAGTTGAACCGATCGTCCGGGACCACAGCCAGCGCCCTTTGGTAAATATTTTCATCTTGGCGAGAACGAAGGAATTCGCAAACTCCCCGGCCAGATATCCGAGGAAAGATGCGCCGAGCAGCCTGGGAGTATAACCGAGAATCGAAACAAAGGCGCTCTGCCCGGTCCATCCGGAGACCGGCGGCAGAAGCTGGGCGAACCAGGCAAAGATCACAAAAAGGAGGTTACACAGAAAACCCAACCAGATTATTTTCCGGGCTTCCTTATAACCATACACCTCCGTCAGGATATCTCCGAAAATATAACTGAACGGGAAAATGATGACGGCGGCTGAGAGTTCGACTGAACCGAGAGACCATACTTTTACCGCAATAATGTTAGCTGTCAGCAGACAGGTAACAAACAGCGCGGCGATAACGATAAAACGGTAAGAATATTTCATAAATTAACTCAGCAAACGATTACATTTTAACATATTCTTTGCTCCCGAAGATAAAAAGTGTGTATTATAGAAATTGTGGATAAAGAACCTAAATTTCATAAATTCCAGGTAAACCTGAAAAAATCACTGGGCATGAAGGTCATATTGTGCGATTCATGTAAGTGGGATTGGCGCGGCGCCTGCCATAATTCTGCCCGCCCAAATGCGACATGGTGCCGCGAATACAAGAACAGAAAAAATTGATTCCCCTATAGCGGTCAATGCGATATATTCGGCTTTAAGGCTTCGATGGGCGGTTCAGTTTGCAAAACAATGACGATTCAGATAGTATTTTTGCAGAACCTTAATTGCGGAAGCGGATTCAAAAAGCAGGTAATAAGTGAAAATACAAGATATAAAATGCATCGGGGTGTTAGGGGCCGGGGTGATGGGCGCCGGAATCAGCCAGACAGCTATTTTGGCCGGTTATAAAGTAATTACCCGCGACCTGACCGATGAAATACTCGCCCGTGCCAAAGAAAATATCATCAATGGACATTTCGGGTTGAAAGAAGCAGTGGAACACGGCAAAATTACGCAGGAACGGATGGACAAAGACCTTGCCAACCTGACCCTCACCACCAAAGTGGAAGACCTGAAGAATTGTGACCTGGTGATCGAGACAATCGGCGGCGGGCCATCCGGACAAGTAGAAAATAAAGACATCAAATTAAAAGTCTTTGCCGAGCTGGATAAAGTGGTGAAAAAGAACGCGATTTTTGCCAGTAATACCTCTAAATTCACAATCGCCGACCTGGCGGCGGTTACGAGCAGAAAACCGTTGTTCATCGGCATGCACTGGTTCAGTCCGGCAAATTTAATGAAAATTGTCGAGGTTGTATGGACACCGGATACTTCCGAAGAAACCATCCAGGCAATTGAAACTTTGAGTGAAAAATTGGGTAAGATGCATGTGCGGGTCAAGGACGTGCCGGGAGATATGGCGCATGTAGGTTACCGCGTGTTGTTTGCCGCCCAGGAAGAAGCCCGCAAGATCGTGGAGCAGGGGATATGCACCGCGGAAGGAGTGGATATCATCATGATGGGTGGTTTTAACTGGCCGGCCGGACCAATCGGGATGAGCATGAGCAACCGGGCAAACCGGGTCCAGAAAAAGTAGTTATTTTAAAAACATCCAGAACACAATAACAAAAAAGGTGAGTCGTTTATACTCACCTTTTTATATATTCACAGCTTATATTATCTATTTCTATTTATTGAGCCAAAAAATTAACCCGCCAACTACGCCAATAATAATACCTACAGCGATAGCAATCCAACCCCCGGTGATTAACGCACCGGCTTCCGGACGAGGAGGCCAACGGGAGAAAAACTCCCTTAAATCAAAACCGTTAATTAAAGAATCGTAGTAATTTGAGCCCTCTTTGACACCCCAAATAATCAGCCCGATGCCTAAGAGTAAAATTGCAACACCGATTGCGACGGGAATAACCCAATAAGCGCTCATACTTTACCTCCGCGTTAGAGGCTTAGCAATTATGTTACTCGCTTTTGTGTTAATACTCAATACTTTAAGGGGGAATATTTTCCCCCTTAAAGTATGAATCAATTTTCTAATTGAAGGAATCGTTATTTTACTTCGACAGTAGCGCCGGCAGCTTCAAGTTTTTCTTTGATGCTTGCGGCTTCCTGCTTATTGACAGCTTCTTTCACCGTCTTGGGGGCGCCTTCAACCATATCCTTGGACTCTTTCAAACCAAGGTTGGTAACCTCGCGGATTGCCTTGATGACGTTAATTTTGTTAGCGCCAAAGGACTTCAGGATAACAGTGAATTCAGATTTTTCTTCAACTTCAGCGGCGGGAGCAGCAGCGCCGGCGGCCGGAGCGGCAGCCATCGCCATCGGGGCGGCGGCGGTTACACCGAATTCGGTTTCCAGAGCTTTGACCAATTGAGAGAGCTCTAATACATTTAATTCCTTGATAGTGCTGATAATGCCCTGTACTTTTTCACTTTCTGCCATTTTAGTTATTAGCCTCCATTTGTTTTATTCTTGCAGTTAATACGTTTTGTAGTCCCCTTATGGGACCAGATAGGACACCGGCCAGCATATAAAGCGGGCTCTTGATACTGCCAACAACCTTACCAATCAGGACTTCCTTGGGCGGTAAGGCGGCAATTGCGGTAACATCGGCGGGCGTCAATAGCGTATTACTCATGAAACCGCCCTTGACACTGAGATTCATCTTCGATGTGCGCACATGGTCAGAGAAAGTCTTAGCCAATTGCGAGATATCGCCGTATCCGAATGCAATGGCAGTAGGACCTTCAAAGGAACCAGTTATTGCTGTCTGGTTGCGTTTCTCAGCGGCTTTCCGTACGAGGGTATTTTTCACGACTTTGTAGTCGCCATTAATATCCTGCAACTTACGGCGTAAGCTGTTGATTTCAGGGGTTTTCAATCCCCGATAGTCAGTCAGAATACCGATATTGGCTTTATCTAATTCCTGCTCCAACCGGTCAATACTCTGTGCCTTTTTTTCTGTCGGCATTTTTCACCTCCTTTTCAATACTTATACAAAATAAAAAAGCCCTTGCGCTCTGCTCAAGGACTTCTCAAACCAACTTTTTCTACCCACCGTTATGGGCAGTGAAGTGATATCTATTCCTCGGCAGGCATCAATTAATCCCGATAAAACGGGAACCCGCTGTCTCCGGATATTTAATTGTGATTTGATTATAACACGTCTTGTTACAGGGTTTCAATTTTTACTATCAGCCGTGATTTTATGGTTGACGAGGAAAGGCTGAACAAGCTATAATTCAATTCGGTGCAAAGAAATCTTACTCGCAGAAGTAAGGATTTTTTGTGTTTACAGGGGAGCGTAGCTCAGTTGGTAGAGCATCTGACTTTTAATCAGATGGTCGAGGGTTCG
>PMCB01000005.1:0-3877 GCA_003153955.1 Dehalococcoidia bacterium
AACTAATCTCCTCCCTCTTCGTAGGCGGAGAGGGAGCCAGAGGGAGAGGTTTTTTATGGTTGAGCAAATATCTGTAATGAACATTACGGGTGGTTTTAGCTCTTTCATTATCAGGAAAGAGAAAAGGTAAATCCTATTAACTAAAATATTTCCAAATAGTTAATCTACGCCAAAAAGCTTATGCGTGGTTATCTGGTGGATTAGCTAAATAATGGGGTAACATATAGGCGTCAACTTCACCCCCGTAAAAAGATAAATAGCAGGAGGCCAAAATGGAATTCAGATTGTCCAAGGANNCCCGATGATATTATTAAAGGCCTGGCCGAAATCGGCGTCTTCGGCTGCACCGTCCCGGAGAAATACGGCGGCTGCGCAATGCCGGGAGAAGAGACCCAGTATGCCATGACTGCTATCCATGAGCTGGCAAGAGCGGAATTAAGTATGTCCCTGCCGGTTTATACATTNNAAGAAAGAAGTCTTACCCAAACTGGCCTCGGGGGAATGGTCTTGGGGGATTTGTGCCACAGAGCCGGGCGGCGGTTCAGATGTCGCAGCCATCAAGACCCAGGCAATACGTAAGGGGAATAAGTTTATCGTTAACGGCGANNTTTGTCAGCGACCCGGCCAAAGGGGTCAAGGGCGGGATGACGATGCTGGCAGTCAAACCCAACGATGTCAAGGGCATGACCAGCAGCGTTTACAAGGATATGGGCAGAATGGGACTGTCCACCGGCGGCTTCCGGTATAAGGATACCGAGGTCTCGGATAAGTATTTACTGGGGACGGAAGGTAAAGGCTTCTATGCCTGTATGGAAGGCTTCAATGTCGCCCGGGTTGTTGTGGCAGCAGCCTGTCTGGGCGGCGCCGAGAAATGTATTGAGATAGCCGCTGATTATGCCAAACAGCGCAAGGCCTTCGGGCGTTCGTTATCCAAGTTCCAGGGGATATCCTTCGACCTGGCGGATTTGTATACCCAATTAGACCTGCTCAAGTTGCAGCTGGCCAGAGGGGCCTGGATGATCGACAAGTATTATTCCGAACCGGGCAGTTTCACCCAGAAGCAGATTAATCCGGTGATTGCGCAGTGCAAATGGCTGGCGCCGCAGCTGGCGGTAGAAGCCGCCAAACGTGCAATCATGATTTGCGGGGCGTTCGGGTATACCAAGGATTCGCCGTTAGAGATGGCGATGCGCGGGGCGATGTCTTATGTGGCAGGGGCGGAAGGCGCGGCCAACATCATGAANNGAGGTTATTAATTGGATAACTTCGATGTTATTGTCGTCGGCGGCGGGCTGGCCGGTTTATCGGCTGCCTATACTTTAGGCAAGGCCGGTATCGGCGTGCTCGTGGTGGAACGCGGCGATTATTCCGGCGCCAAGAATGTCACCGGCGGCAGGTTATATTTGAATCCCGTTCGGAAGTTGCTGCCGGATATCTGGGAACAGGCGCCGCTGGAAAGGTTCGTCGCCAAAGAATGCATCGTGATGATGGGTGAAGACTCTTCCACCGCAATCGAATTAACCAGCCGGAAATTTGCCCAAAAACCCTACCACAGCTACACGATTCTCCGCGCGAAATTCGACCAGTGGCTGGCGGATAAAGTGATGGAAGCCGGCGGTATAATCATTACCAAAAACCGGGTAGACGAACTTATTATGGACGGCACTAAAGTCCGCGGCATTATCGCCGGTGAAGATAAAATCCCGGCAAATGTTGTATTAGCGGCGGATGGCGTGATGTCCCTGGTCGCCGAAAAGGCCGGTTTGCACCAGCGGCAGAAACCGCTGGACTACGCTGTTGCCATCAAAGAGGTCATCGAGCTGTCCCCTCAAATAATCGAACAGCGTTTTAACCTGGAACCGGGGGAAGGCACCGCCCGGATGTATGCCGGCGCTATCACTCACGGCATGTTCGGCGGCGGTTTTCTTTATACCAACCTCAGCAGTGTTTCCCTCGGGCTGGTGGTCAGGATCAAAGACCTGATGGAGCATAAGCCCTCGCTGGAAGCCCCGCAGTTATTCGAGGACTTCAAGCAGCGCCCCGAAATCAAAGGGCTGATTGCTGGCGGTGAAACCATTGAGTATTCCGCCCATGTCATCCCCGAAGAGGGTATCAGCGGTGTTTCGAAGCTTTACGGCGACGGTATATTGGTCGCCGGCGACGCCGCCGGTCTGGCGCTGAACACCGGAATCACTGTCCGCGGCATGGAGTTCGCCATTGCCTCCGGTGTTTTTGCGGCGCAGGCCATTATCACCGCCACAAAGAATAAAGATTTCTCAGCGCAGTCTCTGTCGGAATATGAAAGATTGCTCAAAAATAGTTTTGTGCTGAAAGATATGGCAACGTTTAAAAATGCTCCGCGCTTCCTGGATAACCCGCGGTTGATGGGATTGTACCCGCAGGCTGTTTGCGATACCCTCGAAAAACTGATGTTTATCGGCGAGCAGCCCAAGTCGAGGCTGGTGGGTACAGCGATGTCGGAAATGCGAAAGAAACTAAAACTCACCCAATTGTTGAAAGACGGCTATAACGCTTTCAGGAGTATGTAATGGCGGATTTAAACATCAAAGCCAAACTGGCCAAAGATACCATTAAAGCCGACGCGGAAAGGCATATCAAGGTTAATGCGGAAAAATGCAAGGTTTGCAAAGAGCGGGTTTGTCTCTTTATTTGCCCGGCCCGCGTTTACACTTTGAACAAAGATGGCGAAGTGGCGCTGGAGCTCGACGGCTGCCTGGAGTGCGGCACCTGCCGCATCGCCTGTGCCGAAATCGAGTGGCATTATCCGCGCGGCGGTTACGGCGTCCAGTACAAATGCGGCTAGAACTTTAGAGGTGGGGAGATATGGATATCATTGTTTGCCTCAAGCAAAACGTGGACATGAAACAAATCCGCATCAAGCGGGATACTCGAGAGGCGGTGCTCGACGGGCTGCCGCTGTTATTCGGGGATATGGATAAAAATGCCCTGGAAGAAGCCGTCCGTCTCAAAGAGAAGGCCGGCAGCGGCAAAGTGACTGCCCTGGCTTTAGGCTCGGTCAAATTAAAAGACACGATCAAAGATGCTTTGGCCGCCGGCGCGGATGAAGCGGTGATTCTCATCGACCCACTGTTCAATAACCTCGACGCGCGCACCAAGGCGCAGGTACTCGCCAAAGCCATTCAGAAAATCGGCAAATTCGATGTTTTGATGGTTGGCGAGGGCTCCACCGATAACTATTCCGGGCAGTTCGGCCCCCGGCTGGCGGAATTGCTGGATTTGCCGGCTTTGACCTACGTTAAGCAGTTGGAATTTGCCAACGGCAAGATGAAAGCTACCCGCAACATGGAAGAAAGTTTCGAAGTTGTCGAATCTTCGCTGCCGGCGCTCGTGGTAGTTACTTCGGGCATCAACGAGCCGCGGATCCCGTCGTTAATGCAGATTCTCAAGGCAGCCCGGAAGCCGCTGCAGGAATGGAACGCCGCCGCTTTGGGGTTCACCGCCGTCGATTTAGCCCAAAACGATGTTCAGGTGGTCAGTAATCTGGCTCCGGTCGAGTTGAGGAAAAAGATTATCTTCGAAGGCAAACTGGAAGAGAATGTCGATAATCTGGTGAATAATCTCATTAAAGAAGGGGTCTTGCGAGGTTAAAAATGACAGAAATAATGATTTTCAGCGACAAAGACGACAGCGCGTTTGAATTGCTCTCCTGGGGCAATAAAATAAAGGGCAGCTTGAATGCTAAATTATCGGCTGTTTTACTCGGCAAAGGGGCCCAGGAAAAAGCCGCTGATTATTTTGCCTACGGCGCGGATAAAATATATTGGAATGAAAACCCTGCCTTTAACGATTTTTATGCTGATGTTTATGCCGACGCTTTATCTCAAATAGCGGTGGC
>PMCB01000005.1:3968-4548 GCA_003153955.1 Dehalococcoidia bacterium
GTTAAGATTGTGGAGACGAAGACTAAGGCCGGCGATGTTGTCAGCCTGGAAGATGCCCAGACGCTGGTTTGTATCGGCCGCGGTTTGAATAAAAAGGAAGACATGCTGTTGGTTGAAAGCCTGGCCAAAGTCTTGAATGCCGAAATCGGCTGTACCCGTCCGCTTTCTCACGAATGGCAGTGGTTGTCCGAGCAGCGAGAGGTCGGGCTATCGGGCAAGAAATGCAAGCCGCGCCTCTGTGTGGAACTGGGCATCTCCGGCCAGATTCAGCATACCGTCGGCGTCCGAGACTCCAAGGTGATTGTTGCGATTAATAAGGATAAGACCGCCCCCATTTTCGAAATGGCCGATTACGGCATTATCGGCGACATCTATGAGGTTGTCCCCAAGCTCTCCGAAAAACTAAAGACAGTCTAGCATTCGGGCTTTTATCCACCTGTTTTTCCCGACCTGATCGGGAATCCATCCAACGGCCATCCCTCAGCTGTGAGGTGTGATAACCTTAATGGGCTGTTACCTGCGAAATATCTCTTTGAATACGTAGGGGCGGGTTTCGAACCCGCCCGCCATCATTTAAGGC
>PMCB01000021.1 GCA_003153955.1 Dehalococcoidia bacterium
CTGAGTTGAAAGACCCGCAGTTTGTTGCGCCGACGTTATTGGGCAAGATGGTCACCGCCGGCTGGCTGGGGCGCAAAACCGGCAAAGGTTTCTATGATTACAAATAAATCGGTTTAGATAAAAGCGGATAAAAAAATGGGACTCATTTGAGTCCCATTTTTGTTTAGTACGGCGCCCGGCAACAACAACTATTTTTCGGTAATTGTTACCATATTGATATGGACATCGGAAGTGGGGGCGGAATCTTCCCCTCCGGAGGACATTTTTGTCGGAACATTGCCTATTTTATCGACGATGTCCTGTCCGGCAGTAACTTTTCCGAAAATAGAATAATTCTTGGGTAACCGGCGGCTGTAATCGGCGAGCATGATAAAAAACTGACTGCCATTGGTGTTGGGGCCGGCGTTGGCCATGGCGATAGTGCCTTTGGTGTAATCCAATGCTTTCGGCAGTTCATCCGCGAATCTGTATCCAGGGCCGCCGGCGCCGGTGCCTGTCGGGTCACCGCCCTGAATCATAAAGCCTTTGACCACGCGGTGAAAGACCACATTGTCATAAAATCCGTCTTTAGCCAGAAATACGAAATTGTTCACAGTTTGCGGCGCCTGTATTGACGCCAGCTCGATAACGATATCGCCGAGATTGGTTTTCATCGTGGCGGTATAGGTCTTGTTTTTGTCGATGGTCATGGGGGGTGCTGCCGTGTAGGTTTTTTTCACATGTCCTCCAAAAAAATTAATATCTAGAATTAATTTAATAGTATTTTTAAATAACAATAGTGTTAATTTTGTAATACCGAAAATGATGTTAAACGAGAATATTCAAAACTGAAGGTAAAACAGTGAAACGCGCGGGAGCTTCACCGAGCAAATCGCCGTCAGCCTGGATAGCCATCGGCTCGTCCGAAGAAATAGTAATCAGATTGGTTCTTTTCACCATGACTTTAGGATGAGTCAAATGGGTTCCTTTGTAGATCCGGGGAAGAGACCGGAGCAGGTCAGGTTTAGTGACATCCCCGATAATAATCACGTCAAACAACCCGTCACAGGGATCAGCATTTGGGGCAAGGAGCATACTGCCACCGCCATATTTCCCGTTACTCATGACGATGGTGCAGACTTTATGGTTTTCAGTCTGACCGTTTATGGTGATTTGAATCTGACGGTTTTTATAGGTGGTGAAAGTGCTCAACAACCCCATTAAATAAGCCGGCTTGCCGCCGAAGTTCTTGAATTTCTTAGTCGTGGCCTTGACAACTTCGGCGTCAAAGCCGAGTCCGGCAAAATTGGCGAAAATTCTTTTTGCTGGCTGACCGTTTTGAGTGAATTCGACCATACCGAGGTCAACGGATTTTTTCATGGGATTCATCAGATGATGGCAGGATTCCTGGTAATATTTGGAGACGCCGATGGTGCGGATATAATCACTGCCGGTACCGGTGCCGATGATACCCAACTCAACATCTTTCATATCACCGGTAGCGTAGATGCCGTTTACGATTTCGTTGATAGTACCGTCGCCGCCGACCGAAACAACAAGTTTATAACCTTTGTTGACGGCAGATTTGGCGAGTTCGATAGCGTGGCCCGGAGCTTCGGTGATATCATGTTCAAAGCGTAAGCCGGTGTTTTTCAATAATGCTTTAATATACGGCCATTTTTTGGCAGTCCTGCCGGCGCCGGCTGTAGGGTTTACAATCAATCTGGCATAAGTCAAATTTTTACCCCCCGAAGATAATCGCGCACTATCCTCTGGCACGTATTATAACATATTGTTTCAATAGGACATAAAAATATGCTTGTAACTTGTAAAAATTTGTTGTACAATAGCGCCAATGGTTTAGTTTGAGGAGCTCAAACGAGGCCAGCAATAAAATATGGAGGACTATATCCAGTGACCTATTCTGACAAACAAATGACATGCGTAGACTGCGGGAGCCCATTCACATTCACGGCGAGGGAGCAGGAATTTTTCGCTTCCAAGGGCTATACCAACGAGCCCAAGAGATGCCTTTCCTGCCGCCAGAACAGAAAATCACAGCGCGGCGGAACTGACGGACGGAGCGCCGGACCGAGACAGATGTTTACAGCAACATGCGCTCGCTGCGGCAAAGACTGCGAAGTTCCGTTCCAACCCCGGCAGGGCAAACCGGTTTATTGCAGCGATTGCTTCAATGCGATGAAAGCCACCAACTAAGATCGGCTTAAAATAATAAATTAGCTATTTTGACGACTCCTCTGAAAAACATAACGTGGATATTCCCAGAGAATGATGTGTTGTGTCTGTTGCGGAAGCAACACTGAGGCAGTCGTCAAATAGGTTTTTGAGGGTCTCTACGGCGGTTTTCAAAGTTTCCCAGTAATTCTTCAGCGACCGGTCACAGCTTCATACTAACAGGCAAAGCGGGATTATTGCAGCGGAACGGACTTTGTGATAACTAAGCAATCCAGCCGGCCAATGCTATTTAGTCAGGAACATCTCAGGGAACCGAAGGCGGAGATAACGGGACAAGATAACGATCCCTGCGAGAAGGTCTTTTCAGAATTGATCGAACTTTTCTTTAGAGTTTCCGGATAACGCCGATGACTTTGCCTTGAATTTCAACATTATCGGCGCGCTGCTCTATCGGTTTCATGGTCTGGTTAGCCGGCTGGAGGATGACTTTATCTTTGTCGGCGAAAAATCTTTTCAGTGTAACTTCTTCACGGTCTTTCAACCATACGGCGACCATTTCACCGTTGGCAGCCGAATCAGCGGCTTCCATCAATACAATATCACCGTCGTCAATCAGGGCATCGATCATGGACTGGCCTTTTACTTTAAGGGCAAAAACAGGTTTTTTCCCAACCATATCCTGGGGTAATTCGAGGGTGTCAACAGCCTGATTAGACCAATTATCGCTGTTGGGGACGGGAATCGGCGAACCGGCGGCGATGGTGCCGAGGACGGGAACCATGACAGAGCCTTTCTTTTCAGAAAGGCGGATGCTGCGGAATATTTCGGGGTCGCGATGGATGCGGCCTTCTTTTTCGAGAACATCCAGGTGATACTGGACGACGGCGGTAGAACTTATATCGCACCCTTTCAGAATATCGCGGACGGTGGGGGAGTAGCCCCGTTCATCAATGAAACCATGAATGAATTGCAGGATATTTTCACGGGTTGAGTTCAAACCGATTTTTCTCACTTTTGTCCGTCCTACCTTTTATAGAACGAATGTACCACATTGTCAGGCCCTTGTCAAGAGAAATATGATACATATTGCCGCGGTTGTGAAATTTGATAGGTAAAAATAGTAAAAAAATACAGAAAATCCAGATTATTTCCGGTGAAGAGAAAAGTATCTAAATAGCCTGTTCTTTTTGTTTCTCATGTTTCATTGATTTGTGACGGTACAAGAGGAAGAGGATAATCCAGACAAACGCAATAAGAGCGCAGAAGCTCACACCGAGATACGTTTTAGGCTGGGTATCCAGGCGGGGCAGGATGAACCGGGCGCTGAAGCCGAGAAAGATAACAATAAAGTCGTTAATCAGCGAAGAGAGCGCAACACCTTCGAAAAAGCTTAACCGACGAAGACGAACAACACCGGCGGTGACAGAAGGCACCTGAAGCAACCCCGGGGTGATGCGAACCATGGCGACCATTACGACCGGCTTATCGTTCAGCCTGGTTTTAAATTTCTCTACACCGCGCATTGTGCGTGAAGAGCGTTTTTCCAGCCAATCCAGAAAACGGCTGCCTAGACCGCGGGCGGCAAAGTACAGCGAATTGGCGCCGATTTCACGACCGGAGAGCAATATTGCCAGCAGGAGTAGAGATTGAGCTGATAATGGACCGTATTGATAGCTGATAAAAAACAGGAGAATTTCCAGAGCAAAAAAAAGAGGGAACCCGATTTCGTTGACAATGGTGAGAGCTAAAATTATCAGTAAAATTTCGGGGTGATTGAGATTGACTCCCGAAGTAATATAACTTAAAAGTGATTTACCCCATTCCATAATGCTTTCCCACTAAAAGACAAAAGAATATTCTGAAAAGACTACAAAGCAATTTTCAGGAATTCACGGCGCAAAATATTATCAGTAGTTTTGGATTATCAAAACAGATAAATACAAAGAACAAAAATTTGCGCAAATAATTTGCATTTAATTATGCGCAGTACTTCTACATTAATTCTACTTCGGGTTTAGGTAATGTCAAGGGGAAAAACGGTATGATAATGAGGGAATGAATCGTATTTCGAGGTTATGCCTAAAGCAAGATTGGTTGGATATACGTTCTGCTTGAAAAGCAGAAGTATTTCGTCTTTTAGCTGAAGGATTCAAGAAAGACAATGGGAGGATCCTAACAGGAAGAAATGGATTCCCGCTCCGCCAGAATGGATTGTGAAAACTGGATTCCCGCTTTCGCGGGAATGACAGGGGGGATAGAATGGCTTACAACAGGGGCTTTTTGTTTTACATATTTTTTACACAGACATAATATTCCGATAATATAAGGGCTCTATTCTTAAATTACAAGGAGATGAGAAATATGACGAAGAAAAAATGGTTAATCATTGGTGTGGTGGTTCTGGCAATTATTACCGTACTGGCAATTGCCATCCCGGTATACGCGGCGACCAGCGATGCTACGCCCAGCCCGACACAGCTCACGCCGGCAAATAAAGCAGGGGCGCTGTTGCGCCTGCTGTTAGTCCAGGACCAGACAAAGGCATTCGCCTATGTCGAGCAAGCGGAAGCGGCCGGGAAAATCACGGCAGACCAGGCGACCGCAGTCGAGAATTTCTGGACTCAATATCATACCCAGTTTACCAAAGCGGTTGTTTTAAGGCGCTTACTGCGGGCTAAAAATGAGAGTAACGTCAAGGCATTCCTGGATAAAGCGGTAGCGAACGGGCAGATCACCCAGACCCAGGAGACCAATGTCATCAAGTTGTGGGAGACCTTACATCCCCTAACTTCGGCGACCGGCACCGCGACCCCGTAAGGGAATTAATAATTTATCAGGCCTCGTAAAATAAAAACCGGCGGAGGAATCAGAACCTTCCGCCGGTTTTTTGGTTTGGAAGAATAAGGTGACACTGGATCCCATTCCCCTATCAAGTATGGGACAAGCTTGCTTTGGGATGGAGATTAGGGATTTGGTCCGCCAGACGCTGAATGGCAATTGGAATGTAGGGGCGGGTTTCGAACCCGGCCGCAATTGTAATCGGGAGCGAAATGCTGCAATTTAAATTTAGCAGGTTATGGTCAATTTAAGAATGTATGAGATGGATTCCTGTACATTTTGCCTTAATGGCAAAAGTATTTTGACTACGGTCTCAACTTTTCGCAGGAACGACAGTGGGGGGATGATAACAAGAAGAAATGGAATTTGGCTTACATCAGAATGGGTGCGGAAAACTGGATTCCCGCTTTCGCGCGAATGACAGTGGGGAAATGAATCGTATTTCACGGCTATTGTTAAGGCGAAATATGTTTGATGTACGTTCTGCTTGAAAAGCAGAAGTNNCGGACTCAAGATTCCTGTACGTTTACTTCGTTCAGTATACATTGACTGCGTCAAGTACTGAAAATGGCTCTTCGGCTTTCGCAGGAACGACAGTGGGGGGATATTTTTCTGAATCCAGCATCAAAAATCGATATCCTATGGTATAATTACACTCAATGGTTTATTACATTTTGCGTTGCGCCATAACCTTTGTTTCCAGTCTGGCATTACGCCGTAAAGTCATCGGTAAAAAAAACATGCCGCAGCACAGCGCGTGCATCGTGGTTGCGAACCATGTCAATCTGCTGGATTCGCCGCTGATCGGGATCAGTTTAGGACGCAAGGTCCATTTTATGGCCAAAGAGGATTTATTTCACTCCCGGGTCATCGGTTGGCTGGCGGACAAATTCGGGGCTTTTCCTGTGGCCAGGGGTAAGATTAACCGGCGCGCCGGGAGGACCGCAGTGGAACTACTGTCCAACGGGCAGGTGCTGATAATCTACCCTGAGGGCCAGCGCAGTTTGGATGGGAAACTCGGACCGGCTTATTCCGGGGCAGCGTTACTGGCAACGAGGGGCTGCGTCCCGATCGTGCCGGTCGGCATCATCGGCACGGGAAAACTAAAAGGCAAATGGTGGTTCCTGCGCAGGCCGAAAATTACGATGAATATCGGGGAACCTTTTTCGCTGCCGGTTTTTACCGATAAACCAACCAAAGACGAGATAACCGGAATGACTCGGGAAATCATGCTGCACATCGCGCGACTGCTGCCGGAAGACTACCGCGGCAGTTACACTATCTAAAGACACTCTCAGACGTTATACTTATTGAGCACCAAATTTTAAAACTATCACGCGACCTTACCGGCGCCATCAAATTATCACAATTGAGACGTATCCTATGAGGTTTAATTGTAAAATAGCCCGTGTGTGGTTTAGAATGGGAAGATAATGAAGATAAAAGAATTTATTAAGTCCAAGCCGATGCAGTGGAGCATCATCATATTTATGTTGGCACAGGCGTTGATGCTGCTGGTGGTCTCCCACGAGGACGTATTTTTAAAGAAAGAGAACCTCTATATCCCACCGCAGCCGACGCAGGCAATTACAATCTGGCCGACGCAGACTACTGACGTCGCCACGGGGCAGGTAACGCAAATTCCCGCGCAATCATCGCTGGGGCCAATACTGATTTATTTCCTTTCGGTGGTAATTGTACTGGGGGCTGTGTTATTTTTCATTCCGCTTTCGGCCCTGAAAACAGTTTTTAAAATAATTTTCGCTTTCCTGTATTGCTGGAGTATCTTCGTAATAACGATAATCTGGCTGCCGTTATACGCTAGCCTCGGAATCGCGTTATTTTTCGGGTTATTGTGGTTTTTTTATCCCAGGGTATGGCTGCAAAGCCTGGTGATGCTGCTGGCAATGGTAGCGCTGGGAGAAGTATTCGGCCGTTTTATTTCACCGTGGACGGCGATGGCGTTGTTACTGGCGCTGGCGATTTATGATTTCCTGGCGGTCCGCTTCGGCTATATGATGTGGATGGTCAAAAAAATGTCCGGTTCCAGAACGCTGCCGGCTTTCATCATCCCTTACAAATTTTCCGATTGGAAAGACAGCGTGAATAAATCAGAGGTTACAGACTTAGTCGAACAAAAGGCGGAGGAAAGGAAATTTTCCATACTCGGGGGCGGGGACATCGGGTTTCCGGTCTTGCTGGTTTCTTCGATTTATTTTGCCCACGGTTTGAATGACGGCCTGATTGTAGCTGGTTTTGCGCTGGTGGGGTTAATCGGCGCCTATTTTATTCAGGCGAAATTTCTTAAAGGCAAAGCGATGCCGGCGCTCCCGCCGATTGCAGTGATGAGTGTAATCGGGCTGGTGCTAATCGGGCTGATACACTAAAAGAACAGCCGCGTCTGATATGATTTTGTTGGAAGGATAACTTTTTTAATAATTCTCTCTTAATGAGGCTATCCGAAATCTCATTCCTGACCTGATCAGGAATCCATAAAAATAATTTCCAATGTCTATTTTCGGGCAGGCTCAGAAGCGATGCAGGGGCTTTTTCACGGAGAAAGCAGCAATAAGTTAAGATAATATGTATGAGCAATAAAACACGGTTATTAACCCCATCGGAAAAGATTATCCCTTTCAGCACACTGAAGAAAGTTTCGGACCGGATAAAATTGGTTTCAGGCACGGAAGATTTATGGGAGAAAATTGAAATCTACGATGGCCATGGCATCCTGTTGGCGACACTGGAGTATGCCGCGGTGAACCCGGAAAGCAGCGGGTCAGCGACGCTGAAGGAATTAGACAGAACCATCCAGAACAAATTTCCGGTGAATGCGCGGCAATGGCTAAAAAATTATTTTACCTCAGTCAAGGCGATATATACATTCAACCTTTACCCAGATAGTATGAATAAAAACAGCTGGCTGATTTTGGGCGGAATCCAGAATTTTCTGAAAGACTCGCTTGGCGGCATCATTCAAGCCGATAACGAAGGATATTATAATGAAGCCGGCCTTTATATTTTATGGCAAATGTACGAAGGCGCAACCGGCAACGCGACTGCTGCCAGTCTGGATGATAAGGGAGAATGGGTTCCTTATTCATATTCTTTAAAACTCGATGATAAAAAATCGGTCGATTTATTTAAACAGGGAATTGCCCCGAAAAGAGGGTTTTTCAGCCGTGTTTTCGGAATTTGATGGCGGTTTAGAGAAAGTCTGATGCCAATATTGGCGGATGAACCACTCGGAAAATGCGGGTCAATAAACCGGCATACAGCACTAAAATCCAAATTCCAAAATCCAAAAACCAAACAATTAAAAAAATTCCATACTAAATAAAAAAAATACTAATGAACGATGAAAATATAAACATTAGCAGACTTTTGTAAGCTTCGAGCGGACAGTTAGATGGATTCCTGCTTTCGCAGGAAAGACAAGGTGACGATGATAAATTCAATCTGCTGCTTGAATCTATCATGTTTCATTGAGCCACAAAGGATAATCTAGTCGGGGCGGCGGGCGGAGGAGGGTTTGGTGACGAGCCATTTGCCGGTGAGTTCCAAAATGGGCAGTTTAAATTCCAGGTTCTGGCGGTTGGCTGGAACCATATCCACCACATCGAAGCCGCATTCCGGAAGCATTCTTTCTAACTGGACACAGCAATACGGCGCGCCGCGTCCGCCGCCGCCGGCTAAACAAACCCCGACAGCGGGAGCGGAACCAGTCTGGGGCATCACCGAAGAAACACCCGGCAAAGTTTGAATGCGGCGCGGCGCAGTACCCGGACCCGGCCGGGGAGTGATACGGCGCAGCCGGTCGAGAAAACCCCGCAGGCTTTCACTGAGGTCGAAGAAATAGACCGGAGTCGCAAAAACGGTAGCGTCGGCGGCTTTCAGTTTAGCGACCGCAGAAGCAAAATCATCGTCAATGATACAACGGTGCTCGGTCTGACAAATACCCCAGCCGTCTTTTTCACACTGACGGCACCTTTCGAGTTTGAGTTCGGGCAGGAAGATAATTTCGGAGCAGCCGCCGGCTGCAGCGATACCTTTGCCAATAGCTTCAAGCGCACGCGCGGTGCGTCCTTCGCGGTTGCGACTACCGGATACCATTACGATTTGCATGCAATCTCCTTTTTGATAATGCGTTTTTAATAACCCGGTCAGCGCAGAGGGTCAAGAATGAACATCTGCGTCGAGGCGGGCAGGTTGTCTTTGGTGACGGAAATCTGATTATCGCCGATAATTTTAGCACCGGGGACGAGACGAACCAGGTCTTCGGCTTTGTATTTTTGGGACAGACAATGTATCGTCGAAAAATGCATCGGGATGACGAGGCGCGGTTGTAATTGATGGCAAAGAGCAATGATGTCCTGAAAATCCTGAGGATTCCCGCCGCCGGCAGGGACAAAGAGGATATCAGTGCCTTTTAGTTCCGCAATTTGCTCTGAGGAAAGAGGATGACCGAGGTCGCCCAGATGCGCCAGCCGGAGGCCGTCCATTTGAAATGTAAAAATAATATTGGTGCCGAGTTCGGCGCCTTTTACCTTGTCATGAAAGGTCATAACACCTTTAATTTCCAGTCCTTTCACGGTGGTAACACCGGCATTCCGGATGATAACANNGGGCATAGAGGAACCGGGGGCTCAAACCGGTCTCATAGGGATCGGTGATTAGCTTCAAACCGGTCTGTGAGGTAATACTGAAACATGCCTGACCAAACCATTGAATTTTCATTTCGTTTTCTCCGAAATAAGACTTTTATGATAATAAATCACTTCAAACGGCGGCACTTTCCCCCGGCCGGCGGCGGTAAAGCCGTTTTTCTCGTACATTTGTTGGGCGGCGATTTGGAGCGTAGTGGTGTCCAGGCACAATTCGGTGTAACCCAGTTGGATTGCTTTTGCTTCCAATTGGTTTAGAATAATTTGACCGAATCCTCTTCGCTGATATTCAGGAAGTACCCGCATTCTTTTGATTTCGGCCAGAGCAGCGGATTTCCGTCTGAAGGCGCCCATACAGACAATTTTACCGTCCAAAATACCGACTAAAAATTCGCCGCCGTTATTGAGGTAATGATTTTGGATATCGCTCAAGTCGTCATTCCATTTGCCCGGAAAATAAGCGCCCGTTGCCTCGAGCGCGCGGCGGTGCAGCTCCCAGACGGCAGGTTTGTCGGCATCCTGATAGCGCCTGATTTCCAACATCAGAATTCTCCTGGAGGCTTTTTTGAATGTAATCAATTTTAACACAAAAGGAGCGGGATTTATTGAACGGTTTGACTGTGAGTGGCAGTTGTTGTATTGTCATGATTGAAGAGCGTTCCGCTGTTTCACGGGAGCGCCGGGAATAAAAAAGAAAGGTAGATTCAATGGCACAGAAGATAACCAGAGAAGAACTATTAGCCAAAGCGAAAAAACCGGCGGCGGACGCCATGATAATGCACTCGTATTACCGGGGAAAAATGCAAACGCTGCCGCGCGCCGTAATCCGCGATATCAATGATTTTGCGATATGGTACACGCCGGGAGTGGCGGCGCCGTGTAAAGCAATCGAGGCGGACCGTGACAAGGCTTACGAATTAACCAGCAAATGGAATACGGTGGCAGTCGTCTCCGACGGCACCCGGGTCCTCGGGTTGGGCAACATCGGGCCGGAAGCCGCGATGCCGGTGATGGAAGGCAAGGCGATGCTGTTCAAATACCTGGGCGGGGTGGACGCGGTGGCTATTTGCCTGGATACAAAAGACCCGGAGGAAATCATCAGAACCGTCAAAATAATCCAGCCGTCATTCGGCGGGATTAACCTGGAAGATATCGAGAACCCGAAATGTTTCCACATCCTGGATACCTTGCGGAAAGAATGCCGCATTCCGATATGGCATGACGACCAGCAGGGCACAGCGGCAGTGACGCTGGCTGGGATTGTCAACGCGCTGAAAGTTGTCGGTAAAGACATGAAAAAAGTCAGGGTCACGATGATCGGGGCCGGCGCCGCGAACGTGGCGATTATCAGGTTGATGCTGGCGGCTGGTTTTAAACAGGAAAATATGATAATCGTTGACAGCAAGGCGACGCTGCATAGCGGCCGAAGGGACCTGGAAGACAAGCAGATAGAAAATCCATATAAATGGGACCTGGCGAAACGCACCAATCCGGATAAGCTGGAGGGCGGTATTGCCGANNTGATCGGCTGCGACGTGGTGATTTCGTTATCGACACCGGACCCGGATACAATCAAGCCGGCCTGGATCAAGAAGATGAACAAAAACGGCATCGGCTTTTTCTGCGCCAATCCGCTGCCGGAAATCTGGCCGTGGGACGCCAAAGAGGCAGGACTCCGCGTAGTGGCGACCGGGCGTTCGGATTTTCCGAACCAGGTCAATAACTCCATCGGCTTCCCGGCAATTTTCCGCGGCACCCTGGATGTCAAAGCCCGGACAATCACCGATGAAATGTGCATCGCGGCGGCCTATGAACTGGCAAAATTCGCCGAAGAACAGGGTTTAAGCGAAGAACATATCGTGCCGTCGATGGCCGATACCGAAGTCTTTGTCCGGGAGGCCGTGGCAGTCGGCATGAAAGCGATCGAACAGGGTGTGGCCCGGGAAAACCTGACACGCGAAGAATTAACAAAACGGTCAGGGAAGATGATAAGAGATGCCAAACAGACGGTGGAGACGTTGATGAAAACGGGGATGATACCGCCGGCGCCAAAAGGCGTATAATGCCGGGTTTGGGATAATTGTACCGCATGATATGCGGATGCTGTATCCCGATCCCCTATCAAGTATGGGACAAGCTTACATCAGGATGGAATGAGAAGGGTGAGCCAAGTTTACTAAGGAAGGAGTTGTTTTTGAGAGATATCGATGCCGGAGAGGTAACGAAAACCGTTACCCGACTTTTTCTCGAAGCTAATTACTACCTGACCGACGACGTTTTGGACGCGCTGGAAACGGCGGAAAAAACCGAGGAATCAGAAGCCGGGAAAGAAGTATTGCGGCAAATCATCAAGAACGCAGATATCGCCGCAAAAGAGCAAATCCCGTTGTGTCAGGATTGCGGTGCAGCGGTAGTTTTTCTGGAACTGGGACAGGACGCGCATATCGCCGGCGGCGATCTGAATGCTGCGGTTAACGAAGGCGTGCGGCAGGCTTACGAAAAGGGATACCTGCGGAAGTCAATGGTGAGACACCCATTTTCAACCCGGGTGAATACAAAAGATAACACCCCGGCCATTATCCACACTGAAATTGTACCGGGTAATAAGTTAAAAATTATCGTTGTGCCAAAAGGCGGCGGCGCGGAAAACATGAGCCGATTGGTGATGCTGACACCGTCCGCAGGACGACAGGGGATAATCGATAATGTATTGAAAGCGGTGGATGAAGCGGGTTCAAATCCCTGTCCGCCGGTGATCGTTGGGGTGGGGATAGGGGGGACGGCGGAAAAAACATTGCTGCTGGCAAAAAAAGCATTACTGAGACAAATCGGGGAATATAATGCCGACCCGGAGATTGCGGAACTGGAAAAAGAGCTGCTGGAGAAAATTAACAGGCTCGGAATCGGGCCGATGGGTTACGGCGGCAGGACGACAGCGCTGGCAGTGAATGTGGAAATATTTCCCGCGCACATCGCGGGGATGCCGCTGGCAATCAATCTGAATTGCCACAATGCCCGGCATAAGGAGGCAATACTCTGACAGAAATGTCAAAGTATGAGAAATGATGCCGAAAACAGTAAATCTGCCTTTAACCGATAAAGTTATCGCCGAGCTAAAAACAGGAGATAATGTCCTCTTGAACGGTGTAATTTACGCAGCGCGCGACGCAGCCCACAAAAGGATTGTAACTGCGCTGGAAAATGGTGAACCGCTGCCTTTCGAACTGAAAGACCAGACGATATACTACATGGGCCCGACCCCGGCCCGGCCCGGACAGGTGATCGGTTCGGCAGGGCCGACTTCAAGTTACCGGATGGACATTTATGCGCCGCGGCTGATGGCAGCCGGTTTAAAGGGAATGATTGGAAAAGGGCAGCGGACACAGCCAGCGCTGGACGCGATGAAGCAATATCAGGCAGTTTATTTTGCCGCAATCGGCGGCACCGGCGCACTGATTGCGAAAAGCATCAAAAAAGCCGAGATAATTGCATATCCAGAACTGGGGGCAGAGGCTGTACTGAGGCTGGAAGTCGAGAATTTCCCGGTCGCGGTGATTAACGATATTTACGGGGGCGACCTTTACCGGCAGGGGAAAGCAAAATACAGAATCGATATTTAAAATCGAAGGGCATACCGGAGCACGCGGGAATTTCCGGCTGGATTTTAGTGATTGGTGGTTGTGGGGCCGGGGTTAGTTAACTTATTTATTTGCAGCTGCGCATTTTGAATTAAATTGTTGTCTTTGCTCAAAGAAATGAACTGTACGTAATCGGCAATTGCCTGGTCGTTTTTACCCAGGGCCTGATAGGCCAGCGCGCGGTGGTAATAGCCATCCGGCAGGGACGGGTCAATCTCCAGAGCTTCATCACAATCCGCGATTGAATCACCCATGTTACCCTCATAATAATAGGCGTCTGCCCGGTTGATATAGGCCTGCGGCAGGTTATAGTCCAGCGTAATAGCCTTGTCGCAATCCTGAATTGCCTGGTCGTAATTCGTCAATCCGTTATCCGCAGAGGCGCGGTTGATATAGGCCAGCGGTAAGTTCTGGTCCTGTGACAGCGCTTTGTCGCAATCGGCGATAGCCAGGTCGTATTCCTTGAGAAGAACATAAGAGGCGGCGCGGTTGACATAAGCTTTGGAGAGGAGCGGCTCGACTTTGATGGCATCTGTGTAACTGGTAACCGCGTCCCTGTAATCACCATTCAAAGCATATTGATAGGCACGGGCAAAATACCATTCGCCGCTGCCTTTGGGCGCAGCTTCGCAAGCGGCTAACAATATCACCGAAAAAAGAGAGATAACCGCCAGAAAAATCAATCCTGATCGCCGAAGCATAAAATCCCTGCTTTCAATTAATGCATCAAACCTATAAAAACGATACCATTAGTTGTCCATAGTGTCAATTTGGGGGACATTACCTGCCAGCGGTACTGTTTTAGCTAACAACTCTTGAAATTGGAATAAGTATTTCCGATTGCCGGTATTTACTTCGAATAAAACCTCACCCTCTGTCTCCCTCTCCTTGCGGGGCGAGGGAGGAGATTACTTAGAGGGGCTGCGCCCCTCCATACATTTGCTCCGAACTGCTACGTAAGGTACCTCCGACTGCGGTCTAAGGACTCAATCCTTGCTTAATATGAATGCTAATTATTCATGAACTTTGCTATTTGTCAAACCATGTACTGATTTATTTTGTTAATAACCTTCTCGGTTTTAGACTCTTTTCTAACGAAACTGGCCGAAAATAGTCACCAGCAGATTTTATTATCGATTCCCGCTTTCGCGGGAAAGACAAGCGGGTATATTTCCTGTCATTGTCGAACTTGATCCGACAACCCAGAAGCTTCGGACTGCCTCAGAAATGATTTTTATGGATTCTCGCCTGCGGGAAAGACAGTGGGGATGAAGAGCTAGGTGGTGCCGTGTTTGTCAGTGGGCGCGGCTTTGTCATCATTGTAGGCATAACTCATGGTATAAAGGTGATAATAGATACCTTTCTTTTCGATGAGTTCCTTGTGGTTCCCCATTTCCACGATTTTACCGTTTTCCATGACGACGACCAGGTTGGCATCATGAATGGTGGAGAGGCGGTGGGCAATAACCAGAGAAGTCCGCCCCTGGAGAAGACGTTTCAAAGCCTGCTGAATGATGACCTCGGTTTGGGTATCGATATTAGCCGTCGCTTCGTCGAGGATCAGAATCCTGGGGTCGGAGAGAACCGCCCGGGCAAAACTGATGAGCTGCCGTTGACCCTGACTCAGGTTACTGCCTCTTTCCTGCAGTACGGTATCGTAACCTTTATCCAGCCGCATGATAAAATCGTGGGCGCCTACGGCTTTCGCCGCTTCAATCATTTTCTCTTCCGTGGCGAATTCCCGCCCGTAGATAATGTTTTCCCGAATGGTATCGGAGAAAAGGAAAGGTTCCTGTAGAACCACGCCGATTTGTTTACGGAGTGATTCCTGGGTGACTTTCTTAATATCATAACCGTCAATGGTGAGACTGCCTGTGGTGACATCATAAAACCGGTCGACCAAAGCTACCATCGTGCTTTTACCGGCGCCGGTAGTGCCGACGAATGCAATCGTCTCACCGGGATTAAAATGAAGATTGACGTCATGAATTACTTCACGGCCTTCCACGTACTGGAAGGAAACATGATCGTAATTGATTTCACCTTTGATGGTCGGTAATTCAACGGCATCAGGGGCATCAATGACCTCGATTTTGGCGTCAATTACCTCAAAGATACGCTGTCCTCCGGCCATGGCGCGCTGCAACTCAGTGTACCAGACACTTAAATCGCGGATGGGGTCAAAAAACCGCTGGGTATATAACACAAATCCCACCAGCGAACCCAGTAACAATTTGCCGGCGATGGCCTGCGAACCGCCGTAGATGATGACGATGGCGACAGCGGCGCCCATCAGAAGTTCGACAATAGGCTGGAGACCGCCGGCCAGTCTGGTGGCGGAAACATTGGCGTCAAAATTGGCTTCGTTCATGCTGTCAAACCGCCGGAAATTGACGTCTTCGCGGGACAAACTTTGAATCACCCGTGCGCCCGAAATATTTTCCTGCAAATTGGCATTAACGATCGAAATAGCCGTCCGGACCTTGAGGAAAGCGGTGCGGGAATATTTTTGCCAGATGATCATTACCACGGCCAATATCGGAATAACCGTCATCGTAATCAGCGCCAATTCCAGGTTCATGGTCATTAAAATAATTACGATACCGACAAGCGTGATCAGATCCGCGAATACCAGCAGCAGACCGTTGCTGAGCAGATTTTCCAGCGAGCCGACATCATTCAGGATGCGGGACATGATACGCCCTACTTCGTTGCGGTCATAGAATGCCAGCGATAATTGCTGCAGGTGATTAAACATTTGACGGCGCAGGGTGCGGACAACGCCGTAGCCGATATTAGCCATGGTNNTACTGTTGAATATACTGGCTCCCCCAGCAAATTAGACTATCCACGATAAAGACAATAAAAATCAGCGTGAGGATGTTCAAATTACCCTGCACACTGAAGACACGCAGAAAATACCTGATGATGAAATCCATGTCGGCGGCATTAGAGGTCTGCACGATATTAATAGCATCGGCGAACAGCAGCGGCATGAAAAGGGTGGTCACCGTTGAGATAATCATCGCGATAACCGCGAAGAAAGCGCTGATCTTATATTTCTTGATGTAAGCGCCAAAACGGCCGACAACTTTCTGGTCGTAGACGTGACCGAAGACGATATCATCGGACAGGTCAGAACTATGAGTCAAGCCGCTGCCCATGGGGCCGCCCGGAGGGCGCCCAAATAGGCCGCCGCCACCTACCATTCCCGGTCCTCCGCCGCCGTACATTATCCTTTCACCTCGCTGCCGAGAGCTTCTTCCTGCGCACGCAATTGAAGCTCATATATTTGCCGATAAATCTGACTGTCTTTCAGTAACTGCAGATGAGTGCCGCGTTCGACGATTTTACCTTTATCCAGAACAAAAATCTGCTGGGCGTCTTTGACGGTTTGCAGCCTTTGAGCAATAACGAAGGTCGTCCGCCCTTTCATTAATTCGCGCAGCGCCTGCTGAATCAGGAATTCTGTCTCGGTATCGACACTGGAAGTAGAATCATCCAGTATCAGGATACGGGGGTCGATCAATAATGTGCGCGCAATTGCCAGTCTTTGTTTTTGCCCGCCGGAAAGGGTAACACCGCGCTCACCTACCCAGGTGTCGTAACCCGCCGGCAGCGTGGTGATGAAATCGTGGAGGTGGGCTGTTTTGGAGGCGCTGATGATGTCTTCTTCCCCGGCATTAATCGCGCCGTAGGAGATATTGTCCCGGATGGTACCAGTAAACATGAAAGCATCCTGCTGCACAATACCGATATGTCTTCGAAGAGAAGCCAGCGTCACATTTCTGATATCGATATCATCGATGGTAATGCTGCCGGCCGTGACATCGTAAAACCGCGGAATGAGGTTAACCAGTGTCGTTTTGCCGCTGCCGGTCGCGCCCAACAAAGCAACCATTTCTCCGGATTTGGCTTCGATACTGATATCTTCCAGAATATTACCGGATGATTTTTGGGATTTGGCGCTTTCGTAACGAAAACTGACGTTACTGAATTTAATATCCCCTTTTATGCCGGATAGGACAATAGCATCCGGTTTTTCCTTAACCGCCGATTCGGTATCGAGAACTTCAAAAATACGTTTGCCGGAGGCGATGGCACGGGAGGTCATATTTATTTGCGGACCAATCATCCGGATGGGGGGTATGAGGAAACCGAGATAAAGGTAGAACTCAGTCAACTGACCGACATTGAGTTGGCCCTGGAGAACCAACCGTCCGCCGTAAAACAAAACCAGAGCGCTGGCGAGCGCGGTCAAGGCGTTGAACAAAGGCCCGCGGAAAGCTTGAATCCGGGCGGCGCGGAGCTGGGGTTCGTACAAAAGGGTTGTTTGTTCGTCGAATTTTTGCGACTCCAGTTTTTGCCGGGAGAACGCCTTGACGACTCTGACACCGGACAAATTTTCCTGAAGGTTGGTGTTCAGGGACGCCATACGCTGCTGAATCGTTGTCCATAACGGCAGCATCATGGTGCCGAATCTGACGGCGAAGAAGGCGATGAAGGGCAAGCAGGCAAAACTGATAAGCGTCAGCGACCAGTTCATCCGGAGCAGAATGACGGTAATGACAACGAAGGTTAACAGGAGGTTAACCAGACGGACGACAATCATCGACAGGAAGAACCGGACTGCTTCAACATCCTGAGTGGCGCGGGACATAAGCTGCCCCGTTTGAGATTTATCGTGAAAAGCGAAGCTGAGGCGCTGGATCCGGTCGTATAAACCATTTCTGATGTCGTAGGCTACTTTTTGTCCGGCATATTCGGCGAAATAACTTTGCCCGAATGAAAATAAACCGCGCAGCAGACTGAGGATGATGATGGCAATGCCGTAGAACACCAGCAATTTCATATCGCCGGTGACTTTTAAAGTGTCGGCGTTATAATGCAGAGCGTTATTGACCGCGTCCCCGATGAAGATAGGGACAATCATGGTAGCGGCCGTTAATGCCAGGAGACAAACGTATGTCAGGATGAGCCATTTCCAGTATTTTTTCAGGAGTATGAGTACCCGCCACAAAATCCGCATAGTTAAATCTAAATCCTAATTATTATCCGCAAAAATCCGCTAAGTTTTATTATTTGTCCGCTTTTGAATAAAGCTATTTTTCATCACCCAACAGCAGCATGATTATCTGCCGCGAACGTCTGAGCCGGTCCATGGCATATTTCAGATATTCCAGACCCTCTTCGGTGATATGATAAATTCTCCGGGCGGGGCCGCTCTCCTGGATATCCCAATTGGAGACCAGCAGCCCTTCCCCTTCCATTTTCCGGAGGATGGTGTAAATAATACCGCGGGGGGTATCGATCTGAAATTTTTCTTTAAGAGACTGATAAATTTCTCCGCCGTGGATGGGTTTAACTTTGACCAGCTCAATGATGGCGATGCTTAAAATACCTTTAAGGAGCGGTTCGGTAGGAAAATTTATGCCTTGAGGCAAGTCGTCCGAAGACATTAAATCACTCCTGAAAGATATATTTATGCCCCCAATATAACATACTATGGTATTTTCGTCAACGCGTCGGCGGGCGATTGCTGCCATGCGATAAAAAGGAAAATGCCAATTGAAATCCCGATTTCAGTTCCCACTAGGGGAGAAAGAACTGACCCTATGTTAATCTCCTCGCCCAGTACATTTTGATTGAATGTCAAAAGTATTTCACCTTCGAGCTCAAGGAGAGGACTAAGGTGAGGGGATATTGCACACTTTACGCAGTAAATGTGTATGAATCGCTGTAGTTTATTAGTCCCTCATATTTTTTTCTAATTGAAATTTTCAGGAAACATTTCCTGGAATTAATTATGCGGCGCCCCTCGCGGTAAACAGAATGTGGAGATGCGATTTGGGGTTTTGGCCCAAAGTGAGATGACTTTGCCGAATCGGAGAGTGAAATTCCCTGCGGTGCCTCTGGTGTAAATCCCGCTGTATCTCCCTTTACAAAAGGGAGAAAATCCTGTTTTGAGAGATGGGAGAGATGCCCCTTTCGGCATTTTTGGCAGTGAATTTCAATAATTCATTGCGACAAACTCAATGAATTATTTTCGACTGCGGTCTTCCGTATTAACCCTTTACTGGGCGCTTTTAGGACCGATTCTGACGGACATTTACCGTTCGGTTTGGTGTAGCCATAACACATGGGAGACTCCAGGTTTCCCATATTGACCCCGGCGGCCAGAATATGACGGAGCGTTTCTCGTATCTCGCACAAACGATAATGCTATTATATGACGGGTTATTCGAGAGCTGTCAAGGGGATTTTGTCACCTCTTTTGCGACCTATCAGCAAACAGCTATCAGTTTTGTTGTACACCCGCACCCTAGCCCTCTCCCCTCAATGGCGAGGGGACTAACGGGTAGGACGGGTCCAGGAGGGCGAGAGGGGTGAGATGCGAAAATGGAAGCTTCCTCCCGTGTCAGTTCTTTCTCCCCTCGTGGGAGAAAGCTAGATAGAGGGGGTTACAGAGACTGGATTCCTGCCTACGCAGGAATGACAATGGGACTTTTGGAATTTAGCGCTTATTCCCGTTGCTGCGTCCTGACGCTTTACAATTCCCGCCTGGCGGGTTACAATCCAGCATAGAAAAGTTGGATAGTGAGGCAGGCCGGCGATGAGTAAACGAAAGCGATTTATATTAATTGCGCTGGCGATTTTGGCCATCATCATGATCGGCACGGCGGGTTATATGATCATCGAAGGATGGTCATTTTCAGATGCTTTCTTTATGGCGGTGATTACGCTGAGCACCGTCGGCTTTTCCGAAGTGCATCCATTATCCGAAGGGGGCCGGTATTTCACGATATTTCTAATTCTGGGCGGCACAGGTACGATGTTATACGCGGCTACCGCGATCGTGCAATACCTGCTGGAAGGCAATTTGCAAAATATCCTGGGGAGGCGTCACATGAAAACCGAAATAGCGAAACTGAAGGGACACACGATTTTATGCGGTTACGGAAAGGTGGGGAAAGAAGTCGCGCACGTTTTTAAGGATGAAAAAACACCGTTTGTGGTGATTGAATCCGATGAAAAGGCCTGCGCCAAAGCTAACTCCGACGGCTTTTTGTGTTTGAATATGAATGCCGCCAATGATGAAGCTTTAAAAGAAGCCGGAATCATGAATGCGAAGTCTTTGGTGGCAGCTTTAGGCAGCGACGCGGATAACCTTTATGTGACGCTGTCTGCGAAAAGCCTGAGACCGGATATTTTCGTGGTAGCGCGCATCGATGCTGAGGAATCAGAGGCGAAACTGAAAAGAGCAGGGGCCGACCGCACGATGTCACCTTACGGCATCGGGGGGCGGCGCCTGGCGATGATGACGCTGAAGCCGTTGGTGGTTGATTTTATCGATACGACGATGGACCGACAGGGACATGAATTTACGCTGGAAGACGTGAACATCGCGAAGGGTTCGTCGATGGACGGCATTACAGTAAAAGAAAGCCTGCGGCGAATTGACGGTGCGCACATACTGGCGATAAAGAAAAAGAATGGACATTTAATAGCAAATCCACCGCCGGAAACAATGCTCGAAGCAGGGGATGAACTGGTATTAATGGGGACGCGGGAGCAGTTGAAAGGGCTGGAAAACTTTACATAATACCATCAATTGACCAATTTGCAGAAGTAAAGCTATAATGAATTTTGCGGGTCCGTAGCTCAGTGGTAGAGCGGTCGGCTCATAACCGATTGGTCGCAGGTTCGATACCTGCCGGGCCCAGAACCTGCGATGTTTCCTCCGAAGACTTTCAAATTCATGAAATGCTGGAGGTTCTCTTGGGCAGTGAAGGCAAGAGAAAAATAAGACTACACCTTAAAACCAATACCGAGCTTTTCCAACTGTATGAAGCCCAGTTAATCCTTCGTCACCGTTCTAAAGAAGCCCTGGAAGAAGCAAAGAGAGTATTATCCCATTTTCGTGAATACCTTGGCGAATTTCCATCTTCCTCGGAATTAGCCGCTTCTTTTCTGGCACAGTTTGCCGACCGCAAAACAACCACGCTTTACCGATATCACAGCATCATAAAAACATTTATGGCGTGGTATGGTGAACCCCTTGACAGTAAAATCCGTTTACCGCAAACAATTCCGGACTACGTGAAATCCGATGATATCGAGAAATTAAAAGAGGCGATGAAAAGCAAGCAAACGCATAAAAAAGTGATTGACAGAAATTTGCTGATTATTGAATTAGCAATAAAAACAGGATTGCGAAGAGGCGAGATTCACAATTTGTTGGTGAAAGACATCAATCTTGAACGGGGATATATTGAAGTGCATGGCGGCAAAGGCGAGAAAGACAGAATCGTGGATTTGACTGCCTCGTTACAGCAATCGCTTACTGCATTTACCAAAGGGAAAAGGCCGGATGAGAGCGTTTTTGGAGTGAAGTCCAGCACGATATCGGGCATTATCCACTGGGCGACGCAAAAAGCCGATGTTGATATCCACACACATTCATTGCGGCATCATTTCGGGCAGAGTTTAATCGACACCGGTACCGATCTTGAAACTGCGCGCCGTCTGATGGGTCACAGCAGTGTAAAAACGACCCAGGTTTACATCGGGAGAACCGACAAACAAAGGCGTGAGGCAATAAACCGCCTTGAATCAACTCCCATAAACGACAACAACGCAGCCAAAGATGTTAAGGATGTCATTGAAAATGACTCAAAACTTCATTTGCGCGTCAGAGAAGTTGATTTGATCGGATCATCCAAAGGAACCTACTTAGTTTTGCTGCGATTAATTTTTGTCAATTCGTCTCCTATGGGAAAAACAGTTTACCATATCGGGTCGGGCGCGCCTACGAAAGAATTTGTTTCTAATCCGGTGTTGGAAACGTCTGAAGGTAATTCAAGAGTAAAAGTAAATATTTCGCACAATAAAAAGATAACCGCCTTGGTCGATAAACAAGAATTATTAATACTTCCCATCGATATTCCTGCTTACGAATCATGCAGTTATTTGATGCCCTTGGAAATTCATCCACAACTAAAAAATGCTGCAACTCCTCAAGCACAACTTTATTTAGAGGCGGACGATATATGCGGTAAAACGATTGCTTCCTTTGAAGGCGGTATTGAATTAAGGAGGTACACAGTTCCTTAAGAATGCCAAGATTGGTTTACAACGGACGGCAGATACATGGATGAAGTATGTTTGTTATTTGGTAAAAATCTGCCAATGTGTTTACGATCGGTCTCAAATCAGATATTCAGTTTATTGTGAAAGCAAACCTCAAGTCTATTATTGATCTGCGCAGTTTAAAAAGATTTAAATCGAATTTAAGCAGGGTTGGGGCTGGTTTTAAGTACCTGCTTATATGCTTTGAGGGCTTTGTCGTGTCTGCCTAAATCATCAAGAATCAAGGCTAGATTCTTCCAAATTTTGTATGTCTTGGGTCTGCCATCTTGTTAAGCTTAGTCAAAGCAAGACCCCTGTTAACCACTCCATTGCGTCTTTGCGGTTGATTTCCGTTTCTCTCATGAATGCAATCAGCGCTTCATGGTACTTTCCCAACAGGAGCAAAGACTCGCCTTTGCCATTTAATACGCCTTGATTCTTCGGATCTATTTTAATAGCTAAAGGTAGTGACACTTTCATAAAAGCGGTAGGAATCCATGAGAGCTTTTCTTTGGCATATAAATCTTTGACATTTCCAGGATCAATCCCCAATGCCGGATCGTAAGCTGCGATTGACTCTTTGTATCTCTGCAATTTAAACAAAATATTTCCTTTATTGTTCCACGCTTCTGCGTCGAAAAAATCTGATTTGATAGTTTCATCATATAGCATTGCTTTCGGGCATCCATCATCAGACGGCTGAATCCAGGCCGGTCGTCAGTCGCGCCGCTGACACCGGGATCGACATATTCCCCGGCGATTTCCCATCCCATCGAATCCGCGTATTTCCGGAGGGCTGATAACTGAGTATCAATCGAGACCCCTTCTTTGGCCTGCTCTTCGGTGCTGACCAGAGCATACACTGCAACTCTTGGTTTAGTGGTATTCATTTGTACCTCCTTCTGCGACAACCTAGAAAAAACTAATTGTATAAATTAGTGTTGCTATTTTCAAAATATAGTGGTATTATAACTGAAAATATAAGTTAACGCAAGAGAATATTTGAAAAGGAGTTATTC
>PMCB01000136.1 GCA_003153955.1 Dehalococcoidia bacterium
AAAACCGCCGAAGAATTATCTTTACTTAACTTAAAAATCAAGCCATAATATATTCAGCAAGTTTTCCTTCTATCCTTTCCCTTTTAAAATTATTGTGCTAAGATATTTGTCTCTATGAGTACAGTTGACGAAGTAAAACAAAAACTGGACATTGTTGAAGTCATCGGGCAATACACGAAATTGACGAAAGCCGGACGCAACTTCAAGGCCGTGTGCCCGTTCCACAACGAGAAAACGCCCTCGTTCTACGTGTTTCCGGAAAGACAGTCCTGGCATTGTTTCGGCGCCTGCGCCACCGGCGGCGACGTGTTCACCTTTGTTATGAAAAAGGAAGGCGTCGAATTCGGCGAAGCGCTCCGCATGCTGGCGGACAAAGCCGGGGTTGCTTTACCCACTAAAATTGAGGCGGGGCCGAAAAAGGACGAAAAGGATAAATTATTCCAGGTTAACGAAGCGGCGGTGCAGTTTTATCACAACCTGCTGGTTAATTCGTCCAGGGGGGAATATGCCAAAAATTACCTGCTCGGCCGCGGCCTGACCTTAAAAACCATCGCGGACTTCCAGCTGGGTGTCAGTCCTGACGGCTGGGACAAACTGCTGACCTATCTGAAAGAGAAGGGTTTCGGCGAAAACGATATGACGGACGCCGGGTTAATCATGAAAAATGAGGACGGCAGGATCCGCGACCGCTTCCATAACCGGCTGATGTTCCCCATCCGCGATACACGGGGACGCACGGTCGCTTTTTCCGGCCGCGAAATGGACGGCTCGCAGCCGAAGTATATCAATTCCCCGCAGACCGCGATTTTTGATAAGAGCGGCACGATTTACGGTATCGATATGGCTGCCTCTGCCATCCGCACCAAAGACATGGCGGTCATCGTCGAAGGCTATATGGATGTGATTATGGCGCACCAGTACGGCTACAATAATGTCGTCGCGTCCATGGGCACGGCCATCACCGAAAAACACATTAATATCCTGAAAAAATTGACCAAAAATATTGCACTGGCGCTGGACCCGGACAAAGCCGGCGAAGAGGCCATGACGCACAGTGTCGATTACGAAAACACCGCCGAAGTGGAAATCATGGTCGTGACGCTGCCCGCGGATGAAGACCCTGATGAAGTCATTAAAAGAGACCCGAAAATCTGGGAAGCAGCCATCGCCAACGCCGGTCCGCTGGCGGAATACATGGTAAATTTCACCGCTTCTAAATTTGATTTATCTAAAACAACTGAAAAATCAAAACTGATCAGTCAGCTTATTCCCGTTATCGCCAAAGTACAAAACAATTTACGCCGCGACCGTTGGATAATGACGCTGTCTAAGGCAACAAAAATAGATTATAATGTAATTGAAGGTTTATTAAAGAAATCCCTGATAGGAACCCAGGCCAGAAAACCTCTGCACCGATCCGGGATTGTTCCTGTTGATACGGTTGGTTATATTGCACGTGAGGAATATTGCCTCGCTCTCCTNNGTGCACCATCCGGAATTAAAAAAACAGGATGAAGGTTTAAAACCGGACTATTTCCAGAATATCGTCAACCGCGAGATTTACTGTGCCTGTTTGGAGACCGATGATACCATCGCCTTAAAGGAACGGCTGGAACCCCTGGTAGGGGAGAAATTAGATAATATTGCGGCGAAACCGATTCCCGCCGAGCGCATCGCCGCCCGTTTTACGGAATGTGCGCTGGCCCTGCGCCGGGCTTTTCTGATAAATCAGGAAGCAATGCGTTCAGAAGTTTTTGCCATGGTGGAAGCCGAAACCGGCGGCAAAGGCGCCGCGCTGGCCAGGCTGCAGGAAGAGGGTATTGAGCCCAGCATTCAATTAAAAGATGTCTTTGCCCGTAAACCGCGGGTGATAAGGAGAGCAGGAAATGGAAGAAATAAATAACTCCCCTGATTTTGACCCCGAGGCCAAAGAAGAGGAAATTGAAGAACCTACCGAAGATGTGATTTTAGAAGAGCCAAGCGCCGAAGATTTAGAGATGGAAGCGCAAGCCGAAGTGCTGGAAGACCAGGACCAGGAAGTCGGGGACGACCCNNGAAGAAGGCAAACGCATCGCGGAAATCAAACGCGAACTGGAAAAGCAGGGGAAAGATACTTCCGCCACCCAAATACTGCTGACCATGCTCCGGCAGGTCGGTCAGGCAACTGACGTTATCATCAATGTCCAGGAATATCTGGAATTGCCGCCGAAGGCAAAATTCCGCGATATCGTCTCCAATGAAAAATTGCGCGCCGGCATCGACGGCGTCATCGACCAGGAACTGGTGGCCTCCATCATCAAGAAAACCGATATGGAAGCGCCGCAAATCGAGCAGCAATTGATGAGCCTTTCGGTCAACAGCGCTTTGCTGCCGCCGAAACTGCTGGATGTTATCGGGAAAAAAGCCTCCGCCTCGGATATTGCCAAACTGGTGGAAAACCCCGATTTTATCGAACGTCTCAGCGGTTTTGAAGCCGAACTCCGGGAATACCTGGACAAGGTGGAAAAGGAAGCCAACAGCGCCAAAGACCACCTCACCGAAGCTAACTTGAGACTGGTTGTCAGTGTCGCCAAGAAGCATATCGGGCACGGCATGTCTTTGCTCGACCTGATTCAGGAAGGCAATATCGGTTTAATCCGCGCCGTTGAAAAATTCGACCCGCATAAAGGTTTTAAATTCAGCACCTATGCCACNNTGGATCCGTCAGGCCATCACCCGCGCAATCGCTGACCAGGCGCGCACCATCCGGGTGCCGGTGCATATGATCGAAACTATTAACAAGCTTTTAAGGTTGAGCCGCCGCCTCTCACAGGAATACGGCCGGGACCCGACTTCGAAAGAAATCGGGGAGAAAATGGGCATGTCCCCGGATAAGGTACGGGAAATCATCAAAGTGGCGCAACTTCCCATTTCGCTGGAATTGCCAATGGGCGAGGAAGAAGACAGCCATCTCGGCGATTTTATCGAGGACCGCAATGCCCTGCCGCCGGTAGATGCCGCTTCCAAGCAGCTGNNTGAAAGAACAGATCGATGAGGTGCTTTCCAGCCTGACACACCGCGAACAGCGGGTGCTGGTTTTACGCTTCGGGCTCGAAGACGGACGCAGCCGGACACTGGAAGAAGTCGGGCAGGAATTTAATGTTACCCGCGAACGTATCCGCCAGATTGAAGCCAAAGCGCTGCGTAAGCTCCGCCACCCCAGCCGCAGCCGCAAGTTAAAGGATTATCTGGAATAATAACCTGAGCAGGTTTTTAAAATGTTGGCAATTATTGATTACGGCGCCGGCAACATCGGCAGCGTGCAAAGGGCCTGCGCCGAGACCGGGATTCAGTCCTTTATCACCGCCAATCCGGGTGATTTGAAAAACGCAGAACGGATTATTTTCCCCGGCGTCGGCGCTGCGCCTGCCACGATGCAGAACCTGACACGCACCGGATTGGCTACGGCGTTAAAAGAGGCCTATGCTACGGGAATACCGATTCTTGGTATTTGCCTGGGCGCGCAGGTCGTCCTGGACCGTTCTGAAGAGGGCGATACTCCCTGTCTGGGAATCATCCCCGGCACTACCGTGCGCTTTAAACTTCAGGACAAATCGCTCAAAATTCCGCACATCGGCTGGAATACGGTCAAAGCAACTCAGCCGCACCCCATACTTGAAGGCCTTGAAAATGATGACGAATTCTATTTTGTCCATTCTTATTATCCGCAGCCGGCCAATAAAGAAAACCTGTTTGCGGTGTCGGATTACGGCGGCGAGTTTTGCTGCGCGGTGGGCAAAAACAATTATTTTGCGGTACAGTTCCACCCCGAAAAAAGCGGGCGTTTAGGATTGGCAATGCTATCGCGGTTTGCCAAATGGGACGGCAAGGTAAAATCTAAATCCGGTAATAAAGGCAAACCAACATGCTAAGCAAACGGCTGATCGTCTGTCTGGATGTGCGTGAAGGCAAACTTGCCAAAAGCATCAAATTTGTCGACACTAAAGATATCGGCGACCCGGTGGAGAAAGCCCGTCAATATTATCAGGACGGGGTCGACGAACTGGTTTTCTATGATATTAACGCCTCCCGCTCCAACCAGGATATCAAGCTTAAATTTGTGGAAGCGGTGGCCGCGCAAATCTTCATCCCCTTCTCCGTGGGCGGCGGCATCCGTTCCATCGAAGATGCCACCAAGCTAAGATTGGCGGGAGCGGAAAAAATCAACATCAATTCTGCCGCTGTGCAGCGGAAAGAACTTATCTCCGAAATATCGGGCGCCATCGGCGCGCAGAGCACTGTTCTTTCCATGGATGTTAAGAAAACCGGCAAGACTAAAGAAATTCCTTCCGGTTATGAAATTGTGATTAATGCCGGCACGGTTGCCACCGGGCTCGATGCGATTGAATGGGCGAAAAACGGGGAGAAACTGGGCGCCGGGGAGCTGGTGGTCAATTCCATCGACGCTGACGGCACTAAAGACGGTTATGAATTAACTCTCACCCGCATGATTGCCGATTCCGTCGGTATTCCGGTGATTGCTTCCGGGGGCGCAGGCAAACCGGAGCACCTTTACGATGCCTTTGCCGTCGGCCATGCCGATGCCGCCCTGGTAGCTTCAATTGTGCATTATGGCGAATACACCTGCCGCCAGTTGAAAGAATACCTGAACGGCCGCGGCATCAAAATCAGAATGAAATTCTAGCTTTGGTGCTTTGCAAAACGCTAAATTCTCTTCACCTGTTTTGTGCTTTAGCCCATTGACATATGGTACTATATATGGTACTATTCCCATATGAGCAGTATTGACAAGCTGATCTTTAAATTCCTTTCCGGGAAAAATATCACAGTTAATGATTGCGACAAACTGCTTATTTATTACGGATATGACTATCAATAAAGCGGCGGCAGTCATCGTGTTTATCATCAGAAAGGCGCTAAGCCAATAACAGTTGTGATACCTAAAAATTCGAAATATGTAAACACTGCTTACGTTGATTTAGTTATCAAAGGGCTTAATTTGGAGGGATTACTTGGAAATAAATAACAAACGCAAACCTTTGCAATATTATTTTGATTTACAATATCCTGTTACTTTAATACCGGCCGAAGAAGGCGGGTATGGGGTTCAAATTGAAGATTTACCGGGTTGTTATTCTCAGGGCGAAACGGTGGAAGAAGCGATGGAAATGATTGAGGAAGCCCGCAAATTGTGGATGGAATCGATGTATGAAGACGGCAACGAAATCCCGCTGCCGTCAAATCAGGTTGAGTACAGCGGTAAATTTAATGTGCGCGTGCCCGCCACCCTGCACCGGAAACTGGCGAGACTGGCCGTCAAAGAAGGAGTCAGCCTGAATCAATATGTAGTTTACGCCCTGTCCCACACCGCCGGTGTGGCAGAAACTAAACGTCCCTATAAAGAAAAATAACGCTGTCGCTGTGGTGTAATCCGGCATAAATTTCCGCTATTTTTCCCATCCGAATATACGAATTAAAGATATACCGGCTAAATTTTGTTTACAGAATTGTAACCTGTTATAATTGCAATATTATTGACAAGAGGTGGCTGATTCTGTAATCATTAAGTTGTATACATACGGCAAGTGGTTGCCGTATGCTTTTCTTAAGCACCGGTTATTCCAATTATTTTATCACTCCGCCACCCGTATGAAGTTTTAATATCGCGTAAATTTGTTTGCCCGGTATCATTTTGGAATGGATAACGAGTTAAGGGATTAGTAAACTATGAACGTAGATGAGTTCAGAAAAATCGCGGGCGATGTAAAAATCATCGATAAGGCAGCAGAAAGAGAACAATACAGTCATGACATCGGCGATCTGCCGACCATTATGACCAAAACGCTCTTTACGACCATGCCGGATTTCGTCGTCCAGCCTAAAAATATTGATGAAATTAAGAAAGTCCTGGCTTTTGCCAACGACCGCAAAATCTCCGTAGTGCCCCGCGGCGCTGCTTCATGGGGCTTCGGCGGCGTGATCCCCACCAGGGGCGGCATCGTCATCGATTTATCCCCTTTCCGCAACATACTGAACCTCGACGTCGCTAAAAAGACCGTGACCGTGCAAGCGGGGGCGCGCTGGAGCGATATTGACATTTTAGCCAAGAAAAGCGGCTTATGCCTGATGACCTATCCTTCCAGTAAGTTCTCCACTGTGGGCGGCTGGGTTTCGACCGGCGGTATCGGCATTAACAGTTTCCGCTATGGCCAACTATCGAAAATGATTGTATCCTTGACGGTGGTTACGGGTAACGGTGAAGTCAAGAAACTTTCCCCCACCGACCCGGAATTCAAATACTTTGTGTCCACGGAAGGCGAATTGGGTATCGTCGTTGAGGTCACCCTCAAACTGCGCGATGTCCCTCAGGGCACATACCCTCATCTCCTGTATTTTAAAGGTGATGCGGAAGCATATGAATTCATTGACGCTTTCCTCAAGGAAGCGGATGCCAATAAACTTACTCCCGATACCATCCGATTTTTGGATGAAAACTCAATGGAGGATATTAACGAGATTATGCGCTCCGGCGTATTTAAAAAGAGCGCGGCCGTCCTCATCGAATTCAGCAATTCCGAGACTGACGGGCACTTCCTGCAGTATCTGGCCAAGCACGGTAAAATCGAAGAAGCGCCCGCTTACGTCTCCAGCTACCTGTGGAACGAGCGGCTGTTCGGTATGAAAACGAAGCGGCTGGGGCCGTCCATTCTTGCCAGTGAAGTCATTATTCCCATGAAATCGGCAGCGGCTTTTATCGCGAAAGCGAAGAAAATCGGCCGCAATTTCGGGGTGGAAATCACCATCGATTCCTACATCATGGATGCGGATAAAGCCCTGGTGATGGCCACTTTTCTGACTGATTCCCGGAGAAAGAAATATTTTATCAATATCCCGCTGGTGGCAATCATCACCAAAGCTGCGGTCAGCCTGGGGGCAGAACCTTACGGTCTCGGCCTCTGGAATGCCGCTTTTGTCCATAATCTGTTCAATAAGACAAGATATCAGGAATTACGCGCTTATAAAATGAAAACTGACCCCAATAATATCCTGAATACCGGCAAATTCTTCGGGACCGGGTCAAAAGGCGTCACTTCTCTCGTCTTCAAACCCGGCTTTTTCGGTCCCGCCATGGGGGTAATGGGTGCATGGAGCCCGGTAGTGGGGCGCACCGCCACAGCTTTCCTGGGGAAAGATAAAAAGATCAGCAACTTGAACTACGAGCTTAACCTGCACGCTTGCGCCAAATGCGGAAATTGCCTGGCCGAATGCCCGGCTTACCTTGTCACCGGAAATGAAGCCGTGACCGCCAAAGGGAAAAT
>PMCB01000110.1:0-127 GCA_003153955.1 Dehalococcoidia bacterium
GTTTAAGCTCTTGTTTTACGAGAACTTAGCTAATATAATAGAATAAACCTGAGATTTGAAGGAGGACTTCCATGGGTTCAGCTATTGAATATCAAAAACAGATGACAGAGATTGTCTATATTAATTT
>PMCB01000110.1:171-3620 GCA_003153955.1 Dehalococcoidia bacterium
CATTATCGCAGAATGAGCAGCGGCAGCTAGTCCGTAAATAAAACTTTTCTTAATTTTACCAGCTGATTATTGACATTCAGAGAGGTCGGGGGTTGCTCTTTTTTCCCGCGGTAGTTCGTGTGGAATTAACATGAGATAAAGAGCCGGCTCCTGACCTTTCTATATTCGGCAATTAGTAATTATCAGCCTCGTTTCCGATATTTATGCTTTACTTTTTGCATATTTCCCCCATTATGTTAAAATAGAGTTGGGATGGGAGATTACATAAGTATTCCATTGGGAGGCGAGGATTGTGGTAAGAGAAGATATAAAGAAGTTTTTAGCGTACCTGAAGGCAGANNTTTGCTTATGAGAACGACCTGTCTCAGCTTGCCACCTTCGTGGAGGAAGAAGCCGCGAAAGAAGGAGCGATACCTTCCTGGGCAGCTTTCAGCCGGCAGGCAATGATGCGTTACCTGCTCAATCTGCAGGGTAAGAAGTACGCTGCCACGACCAGAGCGCGCAAACTGGCAGCCGCCAGGTCATTCTTCAAATTTTTAACCGCCGAAAATATTATCAAAGAAGATCCTACCCATAACATGGAATCGCTGAATGTCGGCAGGTCATTGCCGAAACCTATATCCATCGCTCAGGTTAAAGCATTGCTGGACCAACCGGCTAAATTATCCACGCCCGAAGCGAAACGCGATGAAGCGATGCTCCAATTGCTTTATGCCTCAGGAATGAGGGTCAGCGAACTGATTTCATTGAATGTCGAAGATGTAAACACCTCGGAAGGCGATGTCCGTGTGTTCGGCAAAGGGCATAAAGAACGGATTATACCGATTCACCAGCAAGCAGCGAAAATTGTCGAGGAATATGTCGGGAAAGCCCGTCCCCAGTTAGCGCATAACAAAGACGAAAAAGCGATGTTTTTAAATCGGCGCGGTGAAAGATTGACAAGACAGGGCTTTTGGCAGATACTTAAACAATACGCCAAACAAGCAGGCTTGAACATAGAGGTTACACCCCATACTTTAAGGCATAGTTTTGCCACTCACATGCTGAGCGGTGGAGCCGACCTTAGAGCGGTACAGGAACTGCTGGGACACGCGAATATCTCGACGACGCAAGTTTATACTCATCTGACAACCGAACACGTACGCCGCAGTTATGAAAAAGCCCATCCGAGGGCAAAATAGTTAAAAAAGAGGGCTAAGATGCCGGGTAAATCAAAACGTAAACAAATGAGATATGCCTCAAGCAAACAAAATAAGACGGCACAGCCGCAGGCCACCGTAACTGCCGCGACGACACCCGCAGCGGGGACCGCAGTTGCCGCCAAACCACAAACTGCTCCGGTAAAAACAACTTCCGGAGCTAAAGCTTCGGTAGCGCAGTATACACCTGAGCTACTGAAACATGTGGGCTCTGAACTTAAAATAACCGCCGCGCTTTCTGCCGGCATTATCATCGTAATCATTATTTTAGCCTTCGTCCTGCACTAACCACTTCGGGAGATTACTTTCCCTCAGGGGGATTGATCTCCATCAGGACGGTGAATGTTGCCATGGATTATGATATTGCCAGAGCCAGGCTAATTAATCAGCTTGCCGGTGAAATTCAAGACAAGCGCGTGCTTTCGGCGATGTCACGGGTACCGCGGGAACTCTTCGTTCCCGCAGCCCTTGCAGGCTCGGCTTACGAAAATGTTCCGCTGCCTATCGGTGCCAATCAGACAATCTCACAACCATACATTGTTGCGCTGATGACGGCATCGCTGGAACTTAACCCTCAAAAAAAGGTTCTGGAAATCGGCACCGGTTCAGGGTATCAGACCGCGGTTCTGGCAGAACTGGCCGGACAAGTGGTGACTACGGAACGCATTCCGGAATTACTGCAAAAAGCAAAGACGGTTTTAGAACGCCTCGGCTACAAAAACATCGAAATACATCCGGCCGCAGAGACTTTGGGCTGGCAGGACGGCGCGCCGTATGACGCGATCATCACGACCGCCGGCGCCCCGAATATCCCCGATATCCTCCTACAGCAATTAGCCGTGGAAGGACGACTGGTAATTCCAGTTGGGTCACGTTACGAGCAGGTATTGCACTTGATCATAAAACATCCCGGAGGCATCGAGGACATCGATTTGGGGGGATGCCGTTTCGTCTCACTCATCGGCAAAGACGCCTGGGAAGGCTAGGGTTCTCATATACATTCATTAATTCCCGCTTATGGTACCGGTAAAAATATTTTTAACAGGTATATAGTTTTTCCGCTGCATTTTTGATCTTGTTTCCCCGATTTTAGCATCAAGTTTGCTGAATTTGTTTCAGGTAGCTATAATGGTTATTAAAACTTTGACAAAAGGGGATAGGTGATATGGCGCAGTACGGGCTTGAAAACATCCGAAACCTTGCTCTGCTCGCTCACAACGGTGCAGGCAAGACCTCTTTGGCGGAAGCCATCTTGTTCAACACCAAAATAATCAACCGCCTGGGTAAGGTCAGTGAGGGGAGCACTACTTCCGATTATGACCCCGCTGAACAGAAAAGGGCAATGAGCATCAATCTCAGCATGCTTCCTTATATCTGGCAGGGTAATAAAATCAACCTGATGGATACCCCGGGATACCCCGATTTTATCGGGGAAGTAAAATCCGCGATTCGTGTCAGTGAAGGGGCAGTAATTGTCGTTTGTGCCTCTTCCGGCGTCGAAGTCGGTACCGAGCAGGTCTGGGCGTACTGCAACGCCAACAACCTTCCGCGTATTGCTTATATTAATAGAATGGACCGTGAAAACGCCGATTTTACCAAAGTCGTCGACCAGATTCAATCAAAATTCGGACGTAAATGCCTGCCGATTCAGTTACCCATCGGTGAACATACTACTTTTCAGGGTATTATCGACCTGCTGAAAATGAAAAGTTATACCGGCGCCGCTTCCAAAGAAGGTGAAATACCCGCGGAGTTATTGAACGAAGCAAAGTCTTTGCGGGAAAAACTGGTAGAATCGGTTGCCGAAACAGAAGACGCCCTGCTGGAGAAATTCCTGGGAGGCGAAGAACTCAACCAGGAAGACTTGACAAAAGCTTTGAGCAAAGCGGTTGCTGCCGGTAAACTGACGCCGATTATGGCCGGTTCAGGTTTACAGAATATCGGCGTACTGCCGTTAATGGATGCCATCGTCAATTATCTGCCGCCTCCCAAGAACCATCAGGTTGATGTCATCGGAGATGATAATAAACCGGCGAAAATCGCAGCCGACCCCAAGGGGAACCTGGAAGCCCTGGTATTTAAAACGAGCGCCGACCCCTATGTTGGCCGACTGACTTATTTCCGCGTTTACTGCGGTTCAATTACCAGCAACTCGCAGGTATGGAATGTGACCCGCGACGAGCATGAACGCATCGGACAACTTTTTATCCTTAGAGGTAAAAACCAGGAAGCCGTTCAGGAAATCGCCGC
>PMCB01000110.1:3639-4857 GCA_003153955.1 Dehalococcoidia bacterium
AAGCTGGACCTGGATAAACTGGGGCCGTCTCTGGCTAAAATCGTGGAAGAAGACCCGACCTTAAAAATGCACCGGGAGGCCACAACCAACGAAACAATTCTCTCCGGAATCGGGGAAATTCAGCTCAGTGTTGCCGCCGAAAAAATGGCACGCAAATTCGGCGTGAATGTCGAACTGCAGACTCCCAAGGTTCCTTACAAAGAAACTATCACCATGGAGTGTCAGGCTGAATACAAACATAAAAAACAGACCGGCGGACACGGCCAGTACGGACATGTCGTGCTGGAACTATCACCTTTGCCGCGCGGTTCGGGGACAGAGTTCGTGGAAAGAATTGTCGGCGGGACAATTCCGAAGAACTTTATTCCCGCGGTGGAGAAAGGCGTCCATGAGGGAGTTCAGGAAGGGGTACTGGGTGGTTATCCTGTCGAGGATGTCAGAATTACGGCTATCGACGGCAGTTTCCATCCCGTCGACTCTTCAGAAATCTGCTTTAAGATTGCAGGCGCCGGCGCGGTGAAAAAAGGCCTGACAGACGGCAAACCGGTCATCCTTGAACCGATTGTGAAACTCAAAATTACCGCTCCCGATAACTATACCGGGGACATCATCAGCGACCTCAATACCAAGCGCGGACAGGTGCACGGGATGTTACCTGAGGAAGGGATGAATACCATCGAAGCCATTGTACCGCTGGCAGAAGTTCAGCGTTATGCAATGAATCTGAAATCTATCACTCAAGGCAAGGGCTCTTATTCCATGGAATTCAGTCATTACCAGGAAGCGCCGCCGCTGGTGACCCAGAAGATTATTGCCGCCAAACTGGCGGAAAAAGAGAAAGAAAAAGTATAACATTTTCATATTATTAGAAGTACCGGAAAAAAATACTTTTATTTTCTGCCGACTATATGCTATCCTGAATCCTTGAGGATTCAGGATAGCTTGTTTTTGGCGCATGCGCTCTAAAAATATACCCGGTTGAAATGTACTATTTATAAGTCTGAACAAAAGGCAAACCCGGGTTTAACCCTGATTTCTCACAAATAAGTTATTATTAACTTAACAGCTGCCGGATTTCAACGTTAAAAAAGTAAGTATAGAACTGAATAATGAGGGCTGTTCGATGAAAGAAATACGATTTCACGGGCGCGGGGGACAGGGGGCGGTTCTGGCCGCAAGGATGCTGGCCATCTCCTGTGTCGCCGAAGGTAAATGTGT
>PMCB01000066.1 GCA_003153955.1 Dehalococcoidia bacterium
TTTTTATCGGCTTGTTCCTGGAGAGAGGTCAGCAGTTGTGCGGCGGTGACATTTCCACGCACCAGCGCCACGATTTGCACGTCGATCGGACGCGTCATATCCTCCAACCCGGCCAGTGATTGAGTGTCCACTAAGCCGCGCATCAAAAAGACGGCGCTTACGGCGATAACCGCTAAGAATACCAGGACGACAATGGCATACGTCCTGAACAGGCTTAACCGGAGACTCATTTCGCCCCCTTGCGCTCCACCAGTTTATAACCTGTCCCGCGAAATGTCTCAATGTCCGCCGGAGAACCTTCCAGTTTGTCCCGTAGATGGTTTACATGCACATCCACCGTCCGGGTTTCCCCGTAATAGTCGTATCCCCAAACCTGGTTCAGCAGACGTTCCCGGGTCAATACGATGTCCGGATTCTGCGCAAAAACAGACAGCAGGTCGAACTCTTTGGTGCGGAGTTTGAGCTGTTCGTTTTTTATTACCACTTCCCGTTTCAAAATGTCGATATGGATACCATAAACATCGATCGTCTGCGGCGGTTCAACCTCCGCCTGTGAGCGGCGTAATATAGCTTTCACCCTGGCCACCAGCTCGGACGGATTGAATGGCTTGGCCAGATAATCATCGGCGCCTAGTTCCAGTCCGACAATTTTATCGACATCTTCCCGGCGGGCGCTAAGCATTAAAATCGGGACTTTGCTTTTCTCTCTGATTTTACGGCAGACGTCGAAGCCGTCGATGTCGGGCAGCATTATATCCAATATGATAAGGTCTGGATTGACGGAAGCCCACATCGCCAGCCCGTCCTGCCCCTTTGTGGCATATTCTACCTGAAAACCGTCACGCTGCAGATAGAGCTTCGCCAACTCTATAATATGGACTTCATCATCGATAATCAGTATCTTTGCCATTTTATCCCCGTCCTGTATTATACATGATTTTCTTTGGAAACGGACTGCTCTTCTTCCATTTTACTTATTTTACCTCGGAGGCCATTACCGCAATATTATCGCAGCGTAAAAAGAATGTAAAATCCGGAATTACCATATAGCTAATTCATCATTCACGAATTTTCTTGCGAAGTATTTTTAATCTTGTTAGAATAGGGACATTAAAATGGAATAAGGATGGCGGAATGAAAGTTAAATGGTTGGGCGTGGCATGTTTTCTGATTACCGGCAGTAACGGGCTAAAGATTATCATGGACCCTTATGAAATCGACCCGCGCGGTAATATCAAACACGCTCCCATCAACGAGTCCGCGGATATCGTTACCGTCAGCCATGAGCACGGCGACCACAATCACGTTGCTGCCGTCCGGGGCCGCCCTGAAATTATCCGCGGGGCCGGAACCCACTCCGTCCGGGGCATCGAATTTTTAGGGGTTGCCTCTTACCATGATAATGTCTCCGGCGCGCAGCGGGGGCCGAATACTATTTTTTGTTTCACGCTGGACGGCGTCCGGGTCTGTCATTGCGCGGATTTGGGTCACATGCTGGATGACAAAACCCTGCAAGCCATCGGTCATGTCGATGTCCTCATCTTTCCCACCGGCGGGCCGCCGCAAACCCTTGATCTAAAGGATGCCGTCGCGCTCTGGGATAAAATGAAACCGGGCGTGGTCATCCCGATGCATTTTCTCAGCCCGAAACTCTTATTCCCCAAATACGGTATGGAAGATTTACTGAAATTGAGGCCGGATTCGATTATTACCGGTAAGAACGAAGTCGAGTTTACCGCCGGGAAGGTTCCGTCCGGTCAAATTATGATTCTGGAACCGGCCTTATAAGGAAACCCGGCTAAACTATTTTCCCCAGTTGAGGTTACCGGTAAATTTGACCGTGTTATCTTCGTCGTTAATGATTTCCCCGATGTGGTAGGAATGAATCCCCTTGTTTTCCAGGTATTGGATCATCGGTGTTTCCTGCGCGGGGGCGGTGACCATGGTCATGCCCACTCCCATGTTCAGGTTGTTGATCATATCCTCTTCGGGCGTTCCGCCCACTTCTTTAATTACTTTGAAAAGCGGCAGAACTTCGATTGTTTTCAGGTCCACCAGCGCGCTTAAACCCTCGGGTAAAATCCGCTCCAGGTTGCCGCAGATGCCGTCCCCGGTGATATGCGCCAGGCCGCGCACTTTCGGCGAATCGAGGATATCTTTCAAATAGGGATAATAAGCCGTGTGCGGCCTTAAAACCGCATCGATAAACGGTTCTTTCCCAACTTTTGCCTTCAGAATAGACGGTTTATCGGCGATTAATTTACGGATTAAAGAATAGCCGTTGGTATGCAAACCGTTGGAGGCCATGGCGATAACTTTATCTCCCTTTTTAATCCTGGAGCCGTCGATGATTTTCTTTTTACTGACCACTCCGACTACAGATGAACTCAGGATAAAAACTTCCCCGGGTAAAACGCCGGGCTGTTCGGAGATTTCCCCGCCGACCAGGCTGCAATCCTGGTTCACACATGCCTGATTAATAGCGGTGATGATTTTATCGATGTCGGCTTTTACCAGCTTCCCCACTACGATGACATCCAGCACCGCCAGCGGTTTGCCGCCCATGACGATGATATCGTTGATCAGATGGTTGATCATATCGAAACCGATATTATCGATTTTATTGAAATTTTTAGCTAATAACTGCTTGGAGCCGGGTTCCTCTGCTTTCAGCACCAGCACCGGGTCGGAGATGCCCGGGAAGTCTGCCGCAAAAAGAGACGCGAAAGCCCCGACGCGGTTTAAAAGCCGTGGGTCGTTCCTGGTTAATTTGGAACGGAGGCCCTGCGTAATGTCGGAATGTCCGTCACGGTCAACCCCGGCGGCGGCATAGGTCTGTTTTTCAGATTTCTTAGGCATAAATCTACCACTCTCTGCGACTATTTTTCTTTGGAGGGCTTTTTCTTNNTGCGCTTCCTGCCAGGCTTCCATCCCATCAAATGCCAGGTTGATATCCTCAAGCTCAGTGAGTTCAAAGCCGCATTTATCACAAACCAGTTTTTCCATGGTTACTCCCGATCCTCTCTCCCAACCAACTCAGGCCTATATTTTCAATACCCCATTGTAAAATCGATTTTGATCGCCTTACCTCACCCTCTGTCTCCCTCTCCGTTCGCAGAGAGGGAGGAGATATATTAGAGGGGCTGCGCCCCTCTAAC
>PMCB01000119.1 GCA_003153955.1 Dehalococcoidia bacterium
GCGCCGGCGAAAAATATATCAGTTTATTGAGAATCGAAGCCGTTAACGACCTTAATGCCGAATTGGCTAAAACCCGTCCATATTTCACTTCGTTGACTCCAACTTACCCCGACAGATTGATTAATCTCGAAGTAGCATCCAATAGTCTTTCTACCCGCCTTCTCAATCTCATTGCGCCGGTTGGGCGCGGACAGCGCGGTCTGATTGTTTCACCGCCGAAAGCCGGTAAGACAATGTTATTGAAAGCTATTGCCAATGCCATCACTACAAATTATAGTGATATCCATTTGATGGTTTGCCTTATCGGTGAGCGTCCCGAAGAAGTTACGGATATGAGACGTTCCGTTAAGGGAGAAGTGGTAGCGGCTACATTTGATGAGCCGGTAGAAAATCATACCCGCGTCGCCGAATTAGCCCTGGAAAGAGCCAAACGCATCGTGGAAAGCGGCATGGATGTAGTCATTCTGTTAGACGGTATTACCCGTCTGACCCGTGCCTATAACTTGGCGATGCCTTCCAGCGGCAGAACACTTTCCGGCGGTATCGACCCTGCCGCATTGCATCCAGCGAAACGTTTCTTCGGCGCCGCCCGCAACACTTCCGAAGGCGGCAGCCTGACCATTTTGGCGACCTGTCTGGTGGATACCGGCAGCCGCATGGACGACCTGATTTACGAAGAGTTTAAGGGTACCGGCAACATGGAAGTACATCTGGACCGCCGTCTGGCGCAGCGCCGTGTTTATCCCGCAATCGATATCGAGCCCAGCGGCACTAGGCATGAAGAACTGCTGCTTAACGAGCAGACTTTGAAACAGGTCTGGTTATTACGCCGTATGGCAGCCATGATTTCCTCCGATTCTACCAATTTCGTGGAAGCGACGGAACGTATTCTGGAAAGACTTAAAAAATCCAAGACCAATGCCGATTTTCTGGCTAATCTGCAGAAAGACGTCGACTAAAATCCCTGGTTTTCAATCCAGTGCGCGGAGACAACGGTGACAGGTAACCTGGTAAACGAACAGTTGAAACAGTTGCCCGCCAACCCGGGTGTCTATCTGATGAAGGATGCCGGCGGGAAAATTATCTACGTCGGCAAGGCCGGCAACCTCAGTAACCGGGTACGTTCTTATTTTCATCCTTCAGCGAAGCTCGAACCGAAAACCCAGCAGCAAGTGGCTGAAGTCAATGAACTGGAATTTTTTATCACCAATTCGGAATATGAAGCCCTGATTCTGGAAAACAATCTCATCAAGAGATATCGGCCTTTTTACAACATCCGCCTCAAGGATGATAAAGGTTATCCCTATATCAAAATCAACCTCAGGGAAGACTGGCCGACAGTCACCTATACCCGTGAAATGAGAAATGATGGAGCCCGTTACTTTGGGCCTTTCACCAATTCCTGGTCGGTAAAACAAACTCTGAAAGTTCTGGAAGGCATCTTTCGTTTCCGTTCCTGCAATAAACCCATTACCGGTACCGAAAAACGCCCCTGTCTGAAATATCATCTCGGCCATTGTCTGGCGCCCTGTACCGGGTACATCAGCAAAGAGGAATATAAGGAAGCGATTAAACAGGTCGTGCTTTTCCTGGAAGGGAAAAGGGACAAAGTTATCAAAGAATTCGAACAGCAAATGAAATCCGCTTCCGAGTCAATGGATTTTGAAAAGGCTGCCCTGCTACGTGACCGTATCGGCGCAATCAGGAATGTCATCGAAGGGCAGAAAATCGCGGCCAAAGTGAGCGGTGATGAAGACGCAGTTGCGTTCGTCACTGATAAAGACCAGGCTTACGTGCAGGTTTTCTTTGTCCGCGGCGGTAAACTCATCGGGCGTGAGAGTTTTGTTTTAACCGGCACGAATGCAGAAAAACCGCAAGAAATCATGGCCAGTTTTGTTAAACAGTATTATAATTCGGCAGCTGATATCCCGCCGCTGCTGTTGTTGCAGTACCCCATCGATGACAAAGATACCATCAGGGATTGGCTGAAGCAAAAAAGAAACGGTCCGGTGGCGATTTCCGTCCCGAGACAGGGCAACAAGAAGGAACTGGTCCAGATTGTCATACAAAACGCGGAGCAGGGCTTGAAACAAATGAAAGTCAAGCAATTTGCGGCGCCGCAAGTGATGGAAGCGGCACTGAAAGAAATACAGGAGAAACTCGGTCTGCCGCGGCCACCCGAACGAATGGAATGTTATGATATTTCCAATATTCAGGGGAAAGAAGCTGTCGGGAGTATGGTGGTGTTTGAAAACGGCAGGGCGAAACCTTCTCATTACAGGCGTTTCCGTATTAAAACCGTGCCCGAGGCTAACGATTACGCGATGCTGCATGAGGTCCTCGGCCGTCGTTTTAAACGGATGGCGGGCAATATACCGGAATCCGATAATAAGGAAACCTGGCGCATCCTGCCTGACCTAGTACTGATTGACGGCGGCAAGGGACAATTGCACGCGGCGCAAACTGCGATGCAGGAGGTTGGCGCCGGCGGTCTGCCAATTGCCAGCCTGGCTAAAGAGAACGAAGAGGTTTTTATCCCCGGCCGCGGCACGGCGATTGTTTTACCGCGGAATTCCCCCGGTCTGCAACTGCTGCAGCGCACGCGTGATGAGGCCCACCGGTTCGCGGTCTCCTATTTCACCAAAGTGCACAAGAAAAAGACCTTTACCTCGCTGCTGGATAATATTCCCGGCATCGGCCCCAAACGTAAACACGCGCTGCTGAAACAATTCGGCACGGTAAAAGGCATCAAAGAAGCCTCCACCGAGGCACTGCTGACCGTACCGGGCATGACACCGGATTTAATAGAGAGATTAAAAGAACATTTAGGGTAAAGAGGATAAACAGATGATTCGAGAAATAGCCAACGAAAAAGAACTGGAAAACAGCGCTAGGGTCATCGCGGATTCTTTCCGCACGGTGGCCGTAGAATTTAATTTAACCAAAGACAATTGCCCCACGCATCCATCGTTGATCACGCCGGAGCAATTAACCGAAATGAAGCGCAAAGGACTGAAATTGTTCGGACTTTTTGAAGGTGATGCCCAGGTTGGGTTTGCCGCGTTGGAAAAGAAAAAATATAAAGTTTACAATCTAGAAAAATTGGCGGTCTTGCCGGAACACAGGCATAAAGGATACGGCGGAAAATTAATTGAATTTGCCGAAGGTTATGTGAAGAATGCCGAAGGCGAGAAATTGTCGATCGGGATCATCAACGAGCATCGCGTTTTAAAGAAATGGTATGAGGCCAAGGGATTCAAAGAAACTTCGGCGGTAAAATTCGAACATCTACCATTCACCGTCTGTTTTATGGAAAAAACACTCGGATAAATTATTCTTCAGTTTTCAAACACAGTTAATTAATGTCTGTTTGTTTCGTTGATGACCGTGCCGTAGGATTTACCGAGTAGTGTGAAAGCCGATTGCACTGTTCCCTCGGTCGTTACGGTTAAGCCTTTTTGTGGCGGTGGTTGAGTGGTAATTACCCAGATTTTCCCGCTGCCGTCACCGATCTGATAGGTGCCTTTATCGGCCGCTGCCAGCCACACGGTATCTCCCACTGTGCCTTTGACCGTGATGGTTTTACCTTCGTATTTTGAGCTGTCAGCCATTACATCCCCGATTTTGGTTGCGCTCATACAACCGGCAGTGGCGATAGCCGTGAACAGCAGAACTACCGCTACCATTAAATTGAAAATCACGCCTTTTTTTACAGTTTTAATCATATTTGAAAATACCCCCTTATCTTCTTATGCTGAATTATATAATAAAGAAGAGAGGGCTATCACGCCCTCTCTTCCTGAAACCGTTTATATTTTAATGCAACCCCACCTGGGAACTTCTTTTATTTTTCTAATAGTTTTCCGCCAGGACTTCGTAAAATGCCTGGGGATGTTTGCAAGCAGGGCATTCTTTGGGCGGTTCGGTGCCCTCAAAAATATAGCCGCAATTAGCGCAATGCCATTTCACGACAGTTTTCTTTTTAAAGACTTCGCCGTTGGCAATATTGGCAATCAGTTTGCGGTAGCGGGATTCATGGAATTTCTCCACCCTCGAAATCTGTTCAAAAGCGCGAGCAACCTCCGGGAAACCCTCATCTTTCGCGATCTTAGCGAAATTGGCATAGAGTGTAGTCCACTCCATGTTCTCTCCGGCTGCTGCTGCTTCCAGATTCGATTTTGTATCCAGTATCATCCCTGCGGGATAAGAGGCTACAATCTCGACGTTGCCGCCTTCTAAAAAGTCGAAGAAAACTTTGGCATGTTCCTTCTCGTTCCCGGCAGTTTCTTCGAAAATGTTGGCGATCTGTTCCATCCCTTCTTTCCGGGCTTTACTCGCAAAATAGGTGTAGCGGTTCCTTGCCTGAGATTCCCCGGCGAAAGCTTTCAGCAGGTTTTGTTCGGTTTTAGTACCTTTGATTGAATTTGCCATTTCATATTCCTCCTCTTATCGGTCAGTTCTATTATAGAGCTTTTCAAAAAAGCAATCAGGGACGAACTGCTTCCGATTAAGGAAAGATTAAGAGAGAGTGCCTCAATACATTGACGATTAGAGTCATTTATGGTATATTTTTGGAGTTGGTAGCGTAGCTCAGTAGGTAGAGCAGAGGACTCATAAGCCTCCGGTCGGCGGTTCGATTCCACCCGCTACCACCAGTTTTTTATCCTGCACACTGAATCCCTCACCACAAACCGCCGATTCATTCTCTGAAGCTGATTATTCTAAAATAGACGTTTATCGAATTGTTTGTGTTTTATTTGACGATATCAAAGGTAATGGCGGTCAGGGAAACGGAAAGTGTTGTGGGAGGTATCTGATTACCGGTTGATGCCAGTAACGATATTTTCGGCCTGAGGGTAACCGTGCTACCTGCCGGAACGGAGATGCCCGTTTTGCCGCCATAAGCTTCGAAATAAACGGTACTTGTGCCGCCGATATAGATATTATAGGTACACAATCCCATAGCGTCGATCAGTTGGGGGTAAGTGGCTGCCAGGCTTTGAGAAAACGGCATAGAACTGGTGACATACCCGGTAACATCGAGGTTCGTAATCGCATTAGCGGTGGTGTTGGTGATTTTAACAGCAAACTGGGCCGTCCCCGGTATATTTGCGCCGGTTGTGCCGGTAGAAATGTTGTTAGTGATATAGGAAAGACTCAGGCCGTTAAGTGTCAAAGGCATAATCCCGATCGAGGTCGCAGCCGCCTGAAGACTGTTTTGTAGTGCCTCTACCTGCAGCAGAAGGCCGCTTTCATTTGAATTGATTTGTTTCTGCATCGTCATGACGGTATTATTGAGATTTTTCAATGTGTCCGTTATAGTGCTGATTTCCTGGGCAGTTTGCTGTTCTTCGGGGGAGGTGGTCGTCGTGGTGGTGGTGGTAATTTGTGATTGGAGTTGTGATAAAGCCGTATTAAATGCGTTTACCTGACCGGACAAAGCATTTATCTGTAATTGAAGCTGTTGAGCTGAAGTAGTAGTAACAGGGGGCGTGGTTTTATTGGCGGATTTGCAGGATGCACGGGCCAATAACGAACAGACCGCAATAACGATAATCAGTTTTTTCATCTTGTTTCTGCCCTCTCCGGTTGTGAACCCGCCGCAGATAGAATGTTTAACGTCTCTAATGATATCTTATCTTTTTCCTAATTTTTAGCCGTCATCAGCTTCTTCGTGTCCCCGAATATTTTACTCAGGAGACCCATCTTTTTCTTGAAGTTTTTCCGGATCCATTTGTCCACCAAACAGGAGCAAAATAATAGTCCAGCGTATTTATCTTGTTTTTTACTGTCTTTCAGTAGAATCCGCGGACTGAACGCTTCGCCGGTTCCGCAAAGCATCCGAGATATCCTGAAATAAATTGCTTTCAGTTTTAGGACTGGCTGCGGCCGGTATTTTAGCAACCGCGGCGGGGAAACAGCTGCAGCCGCATTGGATGCAAACAAACTCACAGTTGTTATCCAGATACATGTTGCCGCCGATACACCGCGGACAATGTATCCAGGAACGGTGTTCCCCAAAAAGGCCGGCGCCTGTTTGGGTCTGTGTTTTTACTGCCCGATCACTGGTTCGCGCTTTTAATTCGATTGTCATCAGATACCCCCTGCAATCCTCATGGATGTTTTTATTTCTTATTCCATTCTGACGTACAGGTACTTTTGGCGTAAGGCATAAATGGGCTGTTGTTATTGCCCTCGAGGTTCATTTCTATGAGCCGGAGGTGTCAGGGCCGCAGTGCACAACGATATATGCTCAGTACCGCATCTGAAAGGCTACAACAGCAAAACAAAAAATTACTATGCTGCCCGATATTGAGAATGTATTATGGAATTCATCACAGTTAATCCAGACTGATGATGGCCTGCAGTTCCGCATCCGGAATTTTCTGGAACACATCCACGATTACGGGGTCGAATTGTGATCCCGAACACCTTTTTACTTCGGCCTGTGCTTCCTGCAGTGTAAAGCCCTTGCGGTACGGCCGTTCCGAGGTCATGGCGTCGAATGAATCGGCCAGGGTCACGATTCTCACTCCAATC
>PMCB01000001.1 GCA_003153955.1 Dehalococcoidia bacterium
CTCAGTATCGCCCGTCCCGGGGAAGCCCTGAACGACATCCCGGTTTTCGACAGCGGGACCAATCCGGTGAACGCCCAGGCGCTCGGCCCGGTGATACTGGTCAGCATCAAACAGGATAAACTCCAGAATATCCTGCGGCAATATCCCAACGTCGCGCTGAATANNGTGATGGCGTGGGTAATACCGACCATCTAACGCAGCAGGAAATGGCGGCAATGGCCGGCACTGCCAGGGAAGTGGTGGCGCGTTCTCTGAAATCATTAGAGGAACAGGGCTTGATCCGGTTAGAACGTCACCGCATCGTAATCGCGGATAAAAAAGCCCTCGAAGAAATTGTNNGAATCCACTAAATTGTAATCATACGGAGGCATACTTAATTGGTTGAAATGCCCGAAATTAATCAGGATAAATGCAATCAGTGCGGTCTTTGCGTAACCGTTTGCACTTGCGGTGCCATCGTGATAGAGGAAGAGAAAGTGACTATCATTGAGACCGAGGATTGCCACTGGTGCACAAATTGCGAAGCCGTCTGCCCGACCGGAGCTTTAACCTGCTCTTTTGAGATCATCGTCGAAGAATAAAATGCCTGTTTTTCCTGTTTCTGCAAAGTTAACTGCGGCTAATTAATCTCCATTGTTTTTTAATTCTCCTTTTTAACATCCCCGGTTCCCATCTTAATGCACAAAGCACATTTTCTCCTCTAGTTTTCCGCTGCAATGAGACCATTGTCACAATGAGACCATTATCACATACGCCTGTTTCCGTTTTGTTTAATATTGTATATAAATGTGGTGCGGAATGAGACCAAAGGGGGTGAACAGCATGTTACATTGGAAATTAAAGAGTTGCAGCCGTTGCGGCGGCGACCAGTTTGTTGACCGTGACGCGGATGGGTGGTTTGAGCAGTGTTTACAATGCAGTCACCGGAGTGCGCTCCGGTATTCAGAGAAACAGCTCGCGGGTGTGGGGGCACGCGGCGGTAAGGAAGACTGGAGTAAAAACGCAGACAATTAAGGGCCGCAAGGTAAAGGCCTCCGGATGGAGGCCTTTATTATTTTCCCGCTAAGATAAAAAATATATTTTGAGTTATAATGGTGGTACTATATTGCTGAAGAGGGATTTGGATGGCGTCTGAAATCAGAAAAGCAGTTTACACCGATGTTCCGGCAATCACGGGAATCTACAACGAGGCTATTCTCACCACCACCGCCACTTTTGATATCGAACCGAGGACCACTGCCGCACAGCGGAAGTGGTTCAAAGCTCACGGCCTGAAAAATCCGGTACTGGTAGCCGTGGAAGGCGGTGTGGTTGTCGGTTGGGCTTCACTGAGCGAGTACTCCGACCGGTGCGCTTATTCCGATACCGCGGAGCTGTCAGTGTATGTCAAAGCGAAGTTCCGGAACCAGGGTATCGGACGAAAGCTGATGGAGGCTGTCCTGGCAGCAGGCAAGAAGGCCGGTTTACATACCGTCATTTCCCGGATTGTCTCGGGCAATGACGTCAGTATTCATCTGCACCATGAATTGGGTTTTACCGATATCGGCACGATGAAAGAAGTTGGCCGTAAGTTCGGGCAGTTGCTGGACGTCGACCTGATGCAGAAAATGTATTAACCGTTCATCATTTTGATGATATTGAATAAGATAGAGCAGTGTTTCGAACGCGCGGTTGAAAATATCTTCGTGCCTACCAGGTAGAGTGGGAGATACTCTTCATTACATTCGAGTACCATGTCATTCGNNGTACTGCGTATCCTCAGAATGGAAATCATTCATTATTTTAATCCTCTCTCCCGTCGTGCCTCTGTGACTATAGCCTGCAAGGGGATTTAATCACAAGTTCGGGAAGGTTTGACGGGTAGGACGAGTGAGATAATAGTCGCGGTGTAGTGGATACGAGCTTGCGCCGGTATGGATGCTGTTCCACTTCTCAGCCGATGATCAGCGGGAAAGGGCAATCAATTTCACCTGTATTAATAATGCCGCCGGAATATTTTCTTTATTGGCCATTCATCTATTGATGAATCGTCCGGTAAGTTGTAATATATGCCATAGGACAAGGAGAATGCAATGCGGCGCACCCGTATTCTGATAGTTGACGACGAACCGGCCATCCGGAAATTGCTGCGGGCCAACTTGGAAAAAAACGGGTTCGAGGCCATGTCAGCCGATGACGGCGCGGAAGCGCTGAAACTGGTGGAAAGGGAAGCACCCGACCTGGTGGTGCTGGATATCATTATGCCCAGGATGGATGGGTTTGAGACCTGCCGCCGGCTGCGGGAGTGGTCTACGATTCCGATTATTATGCTTAGCGCCAAGGATGAAGAACAGGACAAAGTGAAATGCCTGGAAATCGGCGCCGATGACTATATCACTAAACCGTTTGGCAGCGGCGAGCTTGTGGCCCGGATCAACGCGGTGCTGCGGCTCACACGGGCACGGGAAACAGCAGTTACAGAACCGAATTTCGTGTGCGGGGATGTGAAAATTAATTTCGTGCAAAGGAAGGTCACCGTGCGCAGAAAGATTGTGAAACTGACGCCAACGGAATATAATCTGCTGCGGGAATTGGCCTTAAACGNNTAAAATTGAAGACGACCGCAACAATCCGGAATATATTATTACCATTCCGGGTGTGGGGTATAAGTTTCAATTGAAGAGCTGATGTTGTAATTCATTAAACTTCAATGATAACAGTTACTCTCTTTTGAAGAGGCTGTCATAAATCTTCTTGATTGTCGGATCATCCTTCGGATGAAGGACAGGCGTCCGACAATGACAGGAAAAATGATGTATTCAAGCACAAGCTTGAATATATCATCATCTGTTTGTCATTCCCGCGCAGGCGGGAATCCATAAAAATCACTTCAATAGCTCATTTTCGGACATTCTCAGAATAACACCCTGAGGCGCTTTTTACGAAGCGCCTTTTTTGTTGTCCCAAATTATGTTTAGAAAATATTCAGAATTTCGCCTGGATTTTTATAAGTTATTAAGGATTCCCCGATATACTGGATTTTGGCATTATGACGTGAAATTCGTTAAGGGGGACAGAGCTTATGTGAGAAAATTTTAGCGGGGAAAACGCGAAGGGCAGCGGGCGTAAAAAGACAGCTTTCACAGTCTGCTCCACGTAATCCGCTAAAGGTGAAAGATAATTATCAGCAACAGGCAAAAATAATAATAATATCTAAAGGTGAAGGAATGAAAAAGTTTTTAGCAATTTGTCTGGTTTTAGTCATGGTTTTAGCCATTGCATTACCGACGGCAGTTTCGGCCAGTGGCACTACTATTAATGGTCATGTAATTGTTCAACCTGTTGTCTCTTCAGTTATGTTGCGCGATTCGGGTACAGGCGCAGATGCGGGAACCGCAGAAGGATATCCAACCCATGATAACCCCAGCGGTGCAATTCTTGTGAACATTCACGGAACAAATTTTGATATTCAGGGCGATACTGTAACAGTCACTGCCGGCAGTAATATCACTGTCGGAACTGTAACGGTTGATGGCGCTACCCAGATACACACCACTTTTACAATTGCTGCCAATTCTCAATCGGGACCTGTTGATGTGCAGGTAGGGCAAGGTGACTACACAAGTGATGTAAACGGTAATGATCAATTTATTATCGGCTCATTCGCAACACTAACTCCGCCAACTATTTCGCTTGGTTTAATGTCTCCCAGCGCTCCCAAAACGGCTAATGCAAGTGGTTCAATAATTACTAACGATACTACTTGGGCAGTAACAGTCAGTGAGTCTACAAATTCGGCTCATGCCGGCCATATGAGTGTTAACGGAACAGGCGTGGGGACGATCGGGACAAATGTTTTAACAAATGAATTCCAAATCAGTAAAGATGGGAATACTTATTATGCCAGCCATACCGGTATTTCGTCATCAGGTGCCACTTATCTTAATTCAGGAACAACTTTGCCTTTATTCGTCAGACAAACAATTGACAATAGTGACGGCGCGGGTGTTTACCAAATTACGATTACCTTTACCTGGAGTCCTGCATACTAGTAGCCTCCTGTCCGGGTGGTTTGAGTGTACTGAACAACATATCAAACCACCCGGTTTGTTAATAATCAGAATTTCCAACACGCGGAATCGGGAGATGCTTCTAGTGTAGTGTCTCAATAACAAC
>PMCB01000057.1 GCA_003153955.1 Dehalococcoidia bacterium
GGCAAAAGATGATGAAGATTTAGATACTCAGTTATTGCTGAAATATTAGTTACGTGTGAGAAAGTGATGGCTAAACGAAGACTAGGAAGATAAATCCCTCTGTATCTTGTCTCTCCCGTTCGTACCTCCGGGACCTGCGGCCTTTTCCGAAAGGGAGAGTTTCCCATAAAACTGATTATCCCAACAACATCTAATACTTTTTCAATATTCTTAGTTGGGGCTCCACGTTAACAATTTTGCAGATTGTACGGTGAGTTGATATTGGTAGGAGTTCATTTGCCCGTACCCGCCGCCGTATTCCAGAATGCCGGTTAATTCGACTTTGCCGTAATGAACCGGGTATCCGGTGGAATTATTTTGTTGTGTGTATAATTGAGCGCTGATATCGGCGGGTATTCCGCCATAAGCCCAAATGGTCACGCCATCCGGCTGGAGATTACCCGGCGCAAAGCTCGAAGGTATCAGGCGCTCCGCCAGGACTTCGATTTCAAAACCGTCGAACCAGAAACCATCTATCGTCACGGTCTGACCGTTATATTTTGCCGGGTCGGCGGTTAATTGTGCAAAGGTGATTTGAGACGCAGTAGTTGTGGTAGTTGTGGAATTTGGATTGGTCGCATCCAGGTAAACCGGGACTTCGGTGGTCTGTCCGGGACGGACCGTGGTGTCCATTTGAGTTTGGTTATAATCGAACCGGCTGATGTAAAAATCATATTCACCGGTTTTGATGTTCTGAAACAGGACCGTGCCATTCAGGTCGGTCAGGCCGGTGACTTTGAGCTGGCCGCCGGGCTGGCTGTTAGAGATGACTTTGGCGCCGTTCAAAGGCTGGTGGTCGAGGCCGTATACGGTCACTTTCAACGTACCATAACCGGTCGTGGTTGTGGTTTTAGCGCAGCCGGTGAGCAGGATGCTGATTGTCAGTACGGCTAAAAAGAGCGTAATTATTTTCTTGACCAAATCAATACTCCGTAAGGTTGTTTTCGGGTTGCCTATTAAGTTATAACGGATTATATGACAAAAAGATAGGAGGAATCAGGGAAGCGAATGAATACCGAGCGCCGATAGATAGGAAGGGGAACGCGCGCGGGAGGGTTAGATACCTGTCCCTACAAAATTCTCCCTCATTCCCTTCCTCCGGAGGCGGACTGTAAGCCCTAAATGGAGGGAGAATCCCAAGTAGGACCTAAAAACCGGTAAATGTTTCCGCCGGGATGCAGGACGGGGCGGANNCTCCCTAAAAGGGAGGGAGAATCCCAGGTTTGACCTAAAAACCGTATGACTGCTTCCGTCGGGATGCAGGACGGGCGGACAGGTTATAAACCTGTCCCTACAGAAAAGAGACACATTTTTAGGGAATAATTCTAGACACGATTTGCATAACCTACCAGTAGATACCGGCTTTCGCCGGTATGGAGAACAGGTGACATTCCACACATTTAAGAAATAGCAGCGCTATTTTCTGTATTGTTTAATCTCTATCATCAGCTGGGCGAACTGTTCGAGGTAAAGGGATTGGGCACCGTCAGAGAGGGCATGCGCGGGGTCATTGTGGACTTCGACAATAAGGCCGTCCGCACCGACCGCGACAGCGGCTTTGGACAAGGGAATGACAAATTCCCGTCGGCCGGCAGCGTGGCTGGGGTCGACGATAATGGGCAGATGGCTGAGTTCTTTGATTGACGGGATGGCGCTTAAATCCAGGGTATTGCGGGTGGTATTGGTAAAAGTGCGGATGCCGCGTTCGCAAAGGATGATTTGATGGTTGCCCTCGGACATGATGTATTCCGCGGACATCAGCAATTCGTCGATGGTGGCAGCCAGTCCCCGTTTCAGCAGAATGGGTTTCGATGCCTGGCCGGCACGGCGTAATAAGGAATAATTTTGCATGTTCCGGGCGCCGATCTGGATAATATCGGCGTATTGCTCGACGAGGTCTATGCTGGCATTATCGGTAGCCTCGGTGACGATTAACAGGCCGGTTTCCTGACGGACTCTGGCGAGGATTTTCAGGCCGTCTTCGCCGAGACCCTGAAAACTGTAGGGGGATGTTCTCGGTTTGAAGGCGCCGCCGCGGAATATCTTTGCCCCGCTTTTTTTAACGGATTGCGCGATGGTCAGACACTGTTTTTCGCTTTCGACGGCACAGGGCCCGGCCATAACAACAATTTCACCGGCGCCGATTTTAACATTCCCGATGATGATGACGGTGGACTCGGGTTTTGTTTCTTTACTGACCAGTTTAAACGGCTTGGTGACGGGGATGGCTTCTTTGACGCCGTCCAGCATCAGCAGGCGATAATCATCGACGGGGCCTTTATTGCCGACAATGCAGACGGCGGTCCTTTCGGCGCCGGGCATGGGGATGCCGCGGAAGCCCATTTTCTCGATTTCTTCGATTACGGCTTGAACCTGTTCTTTAGTGGCGTCATTTTTCATTACGACTAACATATGGCTGTGTCCTTCTCTTCTTTTGGTTTAGTCAAATGCTAATTAAGTTACCAGATTTACCTAAATGGATTTTATATATACATTTACTGCGTAAAGTATACATTGTCCCCTCACCCTGACCCTCTCCCTCAAGGGGCGTACATTTCGGCTTAATGCCTCAAGTATTTCGTTGCGACTTAAAGGGAACTAACCGGCACGAATAGTGTCATTATTTTCCTATGATACGTTTCCCCGTCATATATTTGCTTCGCAAAGTATTTCCGGCCTTCGGCCTATCGAAATTATCACTCTCCCTCAATCACTCCCTGATAGGGAGGGAGATTACACAGAAGGGTTGCGCCTCTGCATTTGCTTCGTAAAGTACTTCCGGCCTTCGGCCTACAGCCTTACTCCTCTCCCTCAAGTAGTTAGGGACTATAGCTTCTTCTGGAGTTTGTATTTAGTTCCAACCCAATTCTCGGGCTATTTTTACGATTATTCGATGTTGTCCAGGGCTTTTCTGGTGTTCCGGATAAAAGTTTGGGTGGCGGTCATGGCGGCATCGTCGGTTTCCATCAATTGAATGAGCTTGCTGCCGATGATAACGCCATCGGCGGTTTTCGCCACCTGCACGGCCTGCTCCGGCGTGGAGATACCGAAGCCGACACAGACCGGTTGTTTGGCGAATTGCTTGACCTTGAGGATAAATTTACCCAAATCGGGCGGCAATTCATTCCGGGCGCCGGTCACGCCGGCAATCGAAACCAGATAGATAAACCCGCGCGATTTATCCGCGACCAATTGAATCCTTGCATCCACGCTGGTAGGCGCCAAAAGATAAATCAGGTCGACGCCGGACTTGCCGGCAAATTTACCGATTTCATCGCCTTCCTCCGGCGGCAGCTCCGGGATAATCAGGCCGTCAATACCGGAAACGACGCAATCATGACAAAATTTATCCAGTCCGTATTGATAAATCGGGTTGAAATAGGTCATGAAAACCAAAGGAATGGCGGTTTTTTTACTCAGTTTTTTGGCGGTATCCAGACAAACGGCGGTGGTAACGCCGTTTTCCAGCGCTTTAAAACTGGCGCGCTGAATGGTAGCGCCGTCGGCCATCGGGTCTGAAAACGGGATGCCGAGTTCGACTATATCGCAGCCGCATTCCGCCAATAAAGGCACAACTTTCAGGGTGGCCGCGATATCGGGATAACCAACAGTGACATAAGCAATCAATGCTTTATGATTCTTTTGTTTGAATACGGATTCAAGTCGGCTCATCAGTTTGCCCCCAATGCTTTGTTGACGATATCCAAGTCTTTATCGCCGCGGCCGGAGAGATTGATGACGACAATCTGTTCTTTCGAGAGTGCTCCGGCCATTTTTACGGCGTGAGCGACGGCGTGCGAAGATTCCAGCGCTGGGATAATACCTTCCAGACGGCAGAGCAATTGAAAGCCTTCCAGCGCTTCTTTATCGGTGATGCTGGTATAAGCCGCCCGTCCGCTGTCCTTAAGGAAGCTGTGTTCAGGGCCAACGCCGGGATAATCCAAACCCGCAGAGATGCTGTGGGTTTCCAGAATCTGGCCGTTTTTATCCTGTAAAACGTATGATTTCGCGCCGTGCAGGACGCCCAGCGACCCGGCCGACAAAGTGGCGGCATGTTTGCCGGTTTCCAATCCATTACCGGCGGCTTCCACTCCGACTAATTTGACTTCTTTATCATTCAGGAACGGGTAAAACATGCCCATGGCGTTGCTGCCGCCGCCGACACAGGCGACGATATAATCGGGGAGACGCTGATATCCCTTGAGCATCTGCTCCCGCGTTTCCTTCCCGATGACGGACTGAAAATCACGCACCATCGAGGGATAGGGGTGCGGCCCGACCACGGAACCCATTAAATAATGGGTGCTGCCGATATTGCTCACCCAGTCGCGGAAGGCTTCATTGATGGCATCTTTCAGCGTGCGACTGCCTGATGAAACCGGTTTGACTTCGGAGCCCATCAACCTCATGCGGAAGACGTTCAGTTTCTGCCGTTCGATGTCATCCGAACCCATATAAATGACACATTCCATCCCAAGCAGTGCGCCGACAGCGGCGGTGGCGACGCCGTGCTGACCGGCGCCGGTCTCGGCAATAATACGTTTCTTGCCAAGTTTTTTCGCAAGCAGGCCCTGGCCGACGGCATTATTAATCTTATGGGCGCCGGTATGAGCCAAGTCTTCCCGTTTCAACATGATTTTAGCGCCGCCGCAATGGGCAGTCAGTCTTTCGGCAAAATAGAGAGGCGTCGGCCGGCCGATGTAGTAATGGCATAGAGATTCAAATTCCCGCCAGAATTCAGAATCCGTTTTTAATGCCTGACAAGCAGCGGTCAGTTCGTCCAACGCCGGCACCAGTGTTTCCGGCACAAACCGCCCGCCGTAATTTCCGAAGTATCCCTGCTTTTCAGTCAAGCTGACCACCTCCCGAGTGTTCAAGGTCGAATTTGCGTACCGTTGCGATAAAAGCTTTGATTTTGACGATATCTTTTTTACCATCAGTCTCGACGCCGGTGGAAACATCGACGCCCCACGGCTGAGTTAACCGCATCAATTCGCAGACGTTTTCCGGCGTCAAACCGCCGGCAATCATGACGGAGAATTTGGAAGCGACGGCTTTGGCAATCTGCCAGTGGAAAGGGGTGCCGGTGCCGCCGTAAGTTCCGGCGACCGCGGAGTCCAACAGACAAATCAATTGTTTGGGCGGGACAAAACTGTAACCTTTCCAGACCGCGGTGGAAACCTCGGCCTGACGGGCATCGGGGGCGATGTGAAAAACCTTAATCAGCGGGGTCGATATTTTTTGGCAATAGCCCCAATCTTCGTCACCGCTCAACTGCACCCAATCCAAGCGGCAATAATCTGCAATGCGGTTTACTTCGGCGGCCGGCTGATTGACAAATACACCGACAATCTGCGGGCGGGAATCCAGCTGGAGGATGGCCTCAACGATTTTCCGGGCCTGCGAGGGGGTAACCTGCCGGCGGCTGGGGGCAAAGACCATACCCAGATAATCGGCGCCTGCATCGCAGGCCGCGATTGCAGAGGCAATATCCGAGATTCCGCAGATTTTCACCCAGGTCATAAAAGTTCCTTCATTTTGGCTGCAATATCATGTGATGTCATGAGCGCCTCGCCGATGAGCGCGGCATTAACGCCCCATTCCTGTAATTGCTGTATATCTTTACGGGTTTTGATGCCGCTCTCGCTGACGACAAGGCGGTCGGCAGGGATGAGCGGACGGAGTACTGACGTTGTTTTCAGGTCAACCTTGAAGGTGTTGAGGTCGCGGTTGTTGATGCCGATGACGGCCGCCCCGCTGTTAAGGGCAATTTCCAGTTCCACTGTATTGTGTACTTCCACTAAATTCATCATACCAAGTTGTCGACTTAACTGCAGGAGTTCGAACAATTGCGCCGGTGACAGAATGGCGACAATGAGAAGCAAACAGTCAGCGCCGTAAGCTCGTGCTTCGAAGACCTGATACGGGTCGAAGATGAAATCCTTGCGCAACAAAGGAAGGGGTTTAGCGGCCAGCGCTTTTTTAATATCCCGCAAATAGTCCAAACTACCCTGAAAATATTTCGGCTCAGTCAGCACGGAAATCGCCGCGGCACCATTGGCGGCATAAATTTTAGCGATGTTAACAGGATTGAAATCCGCGCAAATAATCCCTTTGGACGGAGAGGCCTTTTTCACTTCGGCGATGAGCCGGACTTTATCACCGCGCAAGGCAGCCGCGAAATCCAGCGGCGGCGGCTGCAACGACGCGCTCTTTTTCATCTCAGCCAATGGAACGAGTTTTTTCTTTGCGGCTAAGTCGATTTTGACATCAGCTACTATTTTGTCGAGAATCATATGTTCCTCTATTCAGGATTTTGACTGAATCCGATAAATTCTTCTAATTTCTGTAATGCTTTTCCTGAATCGACTGCGGCGGCGGCCATGGCAATGCCTTCTTTAAACGCTGCAGCTTTGTCGCCGGCAATCAGCGCGGCGGCGGCATTCATCAGCACGACATCCCGCTGGGCACCCCTCCGGCCGGATAAAATGCCGCGCAACAATTCTGCATTTTCCAGGGCCGTGCCGCCTTTGAGGTCGCCCGATTGGGCCCGGGCCAGACCGCATTCGTCCGGCGTAATTTCATAGCTGCTGATTTTGCCGTCCTTCAGTTCGGCAAT
>PMCB01000029.1 GCA_003153955.1 Dehalococcoidia bacterium
ATCCTTTCATGGGGTGTCAATACCCGATTTTGAATGTATCCTGAAATTATTTTCCCTTTTTCACAAATAAATGAATTTCCCCGTCTTTCTCTTCCACACCCAAACATTCGTTGCCTGTGGAATGACACCATGCCGGGATATCTTTCTTTATCCCTTTATCATCGGCTGTTATTTCCAGTACCTCACCGGGTTTGAGTTCTTTCATCTTCTGCGCGGTTTTATATATCGGCATCGGACAATATAATCCAACACAATCCAGTCTTTGGTCGGCTTTCATTTTCGGAAGCTCCTCAAGTGCTTAACAATTATCAACTAATCGTTTCCTCTGCATATTTACCTAATGCCCGCAGGTTTTGCAGGTGTTGGTACCCTTGTCCAGCGGAAGTCCGCAGTGGGGACAATATTCAATCTCGGTGTGACAAGCTTTGCAAACCGGCAGGTTCAATGCCTGCATTTCTTCATTACAATACGGACAATGTTTGGCCGCCGGAGCCGCTTTCTTCGTTACTGTTTCTTTTTTCGTTGCCTTAGCCATTTTTCTGCCCCCCTGCTTTCTGTTTTTCCTTGTAATTCTCAATTGCCGCGTGCAGCGCCTGTGCTCCGAGATTGCTGCAGTGATGTTTCACTGTCGGTAAACCATCGAGTTCGTTTACCACTGACTCGGGCGTAATCTTCATCGCTTCTTCCAGCGTCTTACCCTTGGCCAATTCACTGACCATGCTGGAAACTGCAATCGCCGCGCCGCATCCGAAAGTTTTATATTTGACGTCTTCCAGGCGGTTGTTTTTAACTTTAATGTAGAATGTCATCATGTCCCCGCATACCGGATTGCCTACTTCGCCGATTCCGTCGGCATTTTCAATCTCCCCGACATTACGCGGATTTGTGAAGTGGTCCATTACCTTTTCGCTGTAAATAGGCATATTATTCTCCTTTTTCCTGTTTCAAAAATTTGGAATACAACGGCGACATCTGCCGTAATCTTTCCACAATAGGCGGCAGCACTTCCAGGACATAATCTATATCCTCTTTCGTATTATCGGTCCCCAGCCCGAAGAGAAGTGAACCTTGCGCAATCTCATGGGGTAATCCCAGCGCCAGCAGCACGTGCGATGCCTGCAGCGCCCGCGAAGTGCAGGCAGATCCGCTGGTCACCCCTACACCCTTGGCATTCAGTAGCATTAACATCGATTCGCCCTCGATAAATTCCACGCAAAAACTGGCATGCCCCGGCAGACGATTCTGCGGATGGCCCGTCACAATTACATGGCTTACTTTTAACGGCAGTTCTTTAATTAAATAATCGCGGATTTTAATTAAGTTTTCCATCCGTACTTTCATCTCTACCCGTGCCAGTTCTGCCGCTTTCCCCATGCCCGCAATTCCGGCCACGTTTTCAGTCCCGGCCCGTCTTCCGCCTTCCTGTATCCCGCCGTCCAGCAAAGGCATAATCCGCGTCCCTTTCTTCAGCCACAATGCCCCCACACCTTTCGGGCCGTAAAACATGTTCGCCGCCAGGCTTAAAGCATCGACTCCCAAATCTTTAACGTTTACCGGGATATTTCCTGTAGCGGCTACCGCATCGGTATGAAAAAGGATATCTTTCTCTTTCGTTATTTTAGCAATTTCTTTAATCGGTTCAATGGTGCCGATTTCACCGTTGGCCTGCATAATCGATACAAGGATCGTATCGCTGCGGATCGCTTTACGGACATCTTCCGGGTTCACCACACCGTTTTTATCCACCGGCACCGTGGTATATTCAAATCCCCACTTTTCCAGTGTTTTTGCTGAATTCAGCACGGAAAAATGCTCGATGGCAGAAACAACAACATGTTTGCCTTTTTTCTGCTGGGCCATCGCCAGACCTTTTATCGCCATGTTGTTGCTTTCGGTGCCGCTGCCGGTGAAAATAATTTCCTCCGGATTCCCGCCGATTAAATCGGCTACCTGTCTGCGAGCGGCTTCCATCGCGTCCCGCGGCACATCGCCCCATTCATGCAAACAGGAAGGGTTTCCAAATGATTCCGTCAGGAATGGCAGCATCGCGCGCCGTACATCAGGTAAAACAGGTGTCGTGGCCATGTTATCCAGATATACTTTTTTCATCTCTGTTTTCATTTCCACACCCCCGGATTAATATATATTCTTTGTTATTAGCCGTTTAGATAAAAGTTTAGCAAAAAACTACATTAAATACCATGAAATCAATATTTCCTGCTTATTTCATGGTAAATCAATAGTAATTGTAAGATTAATAAACCTCAAGGTATATGATATAAATCACACTGAATGCTGTTCAAAAAACATTGTAATCGGCGGCTTAGTTTCTTATAATGTAATGAATATGAAAGTTGTCGCACTTGTTGGGATGGCCGGCTCCGGGAAATCGGAAGTCGCCCGTCTTTTTGAAAAAAGCGGATATTTCCGCATCCGCTTCGGTGATGTCACCGATATCGAAGTCGCCAAACGGGGTTTGCCGCTGAATGAGGCAAACGAACGTCAGGTGCGCGAGCAGCTCCGTAAAGAATATGGCATGGCTGCCTATGCCAAATTGAATCTGCCCCGAATCGATGATGCGCTGCAAAAATCCAGCGTTATCGTCGACGGCCTGTATTCCTGGGAAGAATTTGTCTTGCTGAAAGATTATTACGGCGACAAACTCAAGTTGGTCGCTGTTTACTCGTCACCTAAAACCCGCTCGCTGCGGCTGGGGGTCCGGAAAATCCGGCCGCTGACCGCGCAGGAAGCGGCCGACCGCGACAAAAATGAAATAGAAATCATTAATAAAGGCGGGCCCATTGCCCTCGCCGATTATACCATTACGAACGAATCCACTTTACGGGAATTAAAAGAACTGACACTGCATATTATCGAGAGGTTGACATGAGTAAAAAAGTAACCAGAATCAGCGCTGATGAATATTTCCTGAAAATTGCTTCGGTAGTTGCAGAGCGCAGCACCTGTCTCCGGCATCATATGGGCGCGGTGGCAGTCAAAGACAAACATATCCTCACCACCGGCTTCAACGGGGCTCCGGCAGGCGTTAAAGATTGCCTGGAATTAGGCTGTTTGCGCAACGCGCAAAATATCCCCTCAGGGACACGCACCGAAATCTGCCGGGCGATTCACGCAGAACAGAATGTCATCATCCAGGCCGCCCTGCACGGCATCAGCCTCGACGGCTGCACCATTTACTGCACTCACACACCCTGCGTCCTCTGCGCGAAGATGATGGTTAATGCCCGGGTAAAAAGAGTGGTTATTTTTACCAAATACGCCGATGATTCTTTTAAAGAGCTTTTCCGCGAAGCCGGTATTCAGGTAGATGTGCTGGACAAACCCTCCGCCACGATTTCATTCCTGGAATGATTCCATTCTGAGGAGCGCAGCGACGAAAAATCTCCTTGGGGTTCACAAGACGGCTAGTTCTCTTTGAGCATTAAACCGAAACACTTTCAACATCAGTTGAAATGTACGCCCCGTTTGGCCCGCAAGCGAAGGGGTAAATCCTTAACAGGCAGAAATATCGGGTATTAGGGGTTCATTAGGTCAAATTATTATGAACAATCATTTTTCTTCGGTAATTTTTGATTTCGACTATACCCTGGCTGATTCCTCTGCTGGTGAAGTCGAATGCGTCAATTACGCCCTGCGGGCGATGAATTTACCGCCGGCCGCGAACTCAGACATTCATGCCATGATCGGCGTGTCCCTGCCCGAAACCTTTCGCCGGTTAACCCGGGATGTCAGCCGGACCGGGACTGATGAATTCGTGGAACTCTTTATTAAAAGAGCCGACGCCGTAATGCTGGACTATATCACCCTCTTTGATTCCGTCCGGCCTGCCGTCAAACAATTAATCACCGGCGGACTCACTCTCGGCATCGTCTCCACCAAATACCGCCGCCGCATCGACGCTTTCCTCCGGCGGGAAGACCTCAATCATCTGTTTAAAGTCATTGTCGGCGGAGAAGATGTTCCGGCGCACAAGCCCGACCCCGCCGGTTTAAACATGGCTCTCGAAAAACTTGGACATTCTTCAGCTCAAACGGTTTATGTGGGGGACAGCGTCGTGGACGCGGAAACGGCCAAACGCGCTGATGTGGCGTTTGTGGCGGTTCTTTCCGGCGTTACCCCAAAAGAAGCCTTCCACGATTATGCTCCCCTGGCTGTTATCGATAACCTGCAGACATTACCGGCTTTGCTTTTGAATAATGATTAATTGCAAAAGATATCAATTCTTGTCATTCCCGACCTGACCGTAGACCGTAATCGTAGGTACTTTCCGGAGCAATTCGGAGGAAATGTATAGGGAATCCAGTAAATAGTTTTGTCCATCTTATAAACAGGTCTCGAAAGAGGATTTTACCATATCTGTCTTTAACTAGATTACTTGAGATATAATGTTGACTACTGAAATTTGAATCTTGATTATTTTTGTCCGATATTTTCGTTCTGGTACTTTCCGGCATATCCTTCCGTTTCCGTGCTTAAAGTCATGAAAACCAATTGCGCCACTCTCGCGTCTTTCTGCACCCGGAATCCATTGGCATTATAAATTATCATCAGCGACTGCGAACGCCCCGAATACCCGGCATCCCAGACCGCCGTGCCGATGCTGACCCCGCAGCGCAGTAAACTTGACCGCGGGCGTGCCAGTGCCATTAAATTGGTCGGAATGTGCACAATCTCGTTGTAGGTAATCATGTAGTTGCCCGGCTTCAATTCCATAAAGCCATGATTATCGAAAATCAGCGACTCTAAATCCGGTAACTGCCGCTGTGCGTTATCCTTGCCGATCTGTCCCATATTCTGCAGCGCTGCCACATCCCGCAGCGTAATATCGAAACCGTTTGGCTGCAGCTGCTGTTCCAAATCAATATAACCTTCCACCAGTGCCGGATTCTGCTGTATCAGTTTTTTAATGTCTTTTCGTGCAAGAACGCCGCTCATCTTCGCCCCTTAAATTTTAGTGCTAAGTTATGTTTCATTATACTTCTCAATTGGGTTCACAACAATCATTGAATTTAAATATTTGAATTTATTTGAGATTTCGATATTAATGCTTAGAATTTTCGTCCTTTAGACTCATTTCCTTGACAATGAGCGTGATATTTGATATTATTGAAAAAGATACGTCTTAAAGAGGGTGTTGATGGCTCATATGGCCACTGCAAATCCACGGTACTTTTCTTCAGCGACTAGCTGCTATTTTTTCATCTTTAGCTAGTCCGCCGCGGCCGATTGCGATTGGAGTGATGCCGGGCGGACTTTCCAAAACCCTTCCCAAGATAATCTGTCAGTAAATCCAATAATTCAAAATATACGAATATAATATGTTGTTTCGCAGCCTTGGGAAGGTTCTTCTCAAGGTTTTTTTATTTTCGCAAACAGCGACTGTATTTTTGATAAGGATAATAATCAAATGATTGAACAAAGATATAAACCGGTTACCATTACCCCGAATTTCTACCAGCTGGGCACTCATGATTTCCCGGTTTACCTATCGATGGGTGACGACGGCATGATTATCGAAGGGGGCACCGGGGCATTCTTCCCGCTCATCGTGGAACAGGTCAAATATCTTGGTATTGAGCCTCAGCGCATCAAATACCTGGCGCTGACTCATACCCACCCCGATCACATCGGCGCGGTACCGCACCTGAAAAAATTATGGCCGCACCTCAAAGTGATGGGCAGTGCCGGGGCAGCCAAAGTCCTCAAACGGTTATCTGAAAAGCCGGAAGCGCTCAAGGAATTCCTCGCCGCCGACCGCGCCATTTCCCTGATCCGCCTTAATAAAGGGGAGATTGCAGAACTGCCGGTTGAGTTGGACCATTACGTTTTCGATGTCGACCATGTTCTGGAGGAAGGGGAAGATATCAAACTCAGCAAGGATATCGTTTGGTCGGTATATCATACTCCCGGTCATTCACTGTGCCACATCGCACTGAACGACGAAAACGAAGGCACACTGGTTATCGGCGATTCCACCGGGTTTTATGTTGCCGGCAAAGATGCTCTCTGGCCGAATTACTTCGAGTCGCTGGAGAATTACTGCCACAGCATCCAGAAATTATCCACTTTACCTGCTGATCGGCTGGTTTTGAGCCACAACGGCGTCGTTTCCACCGGCGCCCGCGCTTATTTTGAAAAAGTCATGAAAGTCACCGAAGCCTATCACACGGAAATGCTGGAGCGGGTCGCTAATGGCGAAGACATCGAAAAAATCGCCACCGACAAAGCGCAATGGGTCAACAGCATCACCGATATCCAGACCTATGACGTAATGTATAACATGGCCAAGCTGCTCATCAGACGGTCTCATACCGCCTCGAAAAAGCATAACCTCTTCACCCTTCCGTATGCGTAAATATGAATTAGTTTGTTTCCTCGCCCCCCGTAGCGCATTTGACCAAAATGCGCGGAGGTACTCAGGACAAGGGTCCTGAGTATAGTGGGAGAGGATTAAGGTGAGGGGTAATCTTACAATAGGGTATATCCTGAATAGCAAAGAATTTAATAACCCCGGGGGAAAATAAATGGAAATTAAAGCAGCCCAGCAATTAAAAGGCCTCATGAAACAGCACTTCATGGAATTGGATGAAGCCTCCCGCACGAAAAACAAAAAAATCGCCTGGTGCAGCAGTGTCGGCCCCGCCGAACTCGCCATGTCGCTCGGCTTTTTGGTTTATTATCCGGAAAATCATGCCGCCATGCTCGGTTCCACCCGCACGGCCATGGATTATATTCCCGTAGCCAACGCTAATGGTTACTCGCCGGAAATTTGCTCTTATCTCACCAGTGATATCGGCGCCTACCTCCGCCACGAAACGCCGCTGACCAAGGCTTATGGCATCAAAGAAGTACCGCGGCCTGACGTTCTACTCTACAACACCAACCAGTGCCGCGATGTCGGTGACTGGGCCCGCTTCTACGGACGTGAATTCAACGTCCCGGTTTTGGGCATCAACACGCCGCATACCCAGAATGAGGCCCGTGAGCATGTTGTCAAATCCGTCAGTCAGCAGTTGCGGGATATCGTGCCGGATCTGGAAAAAGTGGCCGGCCGCCGCTTTGATATCGATGAATTCCGCGCTGTTTTAGCCCGCTCCCGCGAATGTTCGGTATTGTGGGATAAGGTGCTGGACACAGGCTCGCACCAACCGACTCCGCTGACTTTCTTCGACGAGTGTATCCATATGGGGCCTGCTGTGGTGATGCGCGGCCGTCAGGAAGCCAATGACTACTACAAAGCCCTTCTCGCCGAAATGCAGGAGCGTGTCGCCCAGGGCGTCGCGGCTGTTCCCGGCGAACGGTTCCGTTTCTACTGGGAAGGCATGCCCATCTGGGGCAAACTGCGTAATATGAGCGAACTCTTCGCCCGTTTGAAAGCACCGGTTGTCGTCAGCACTTACTGCAACAGCTGGATTTTCCCCGCTTTCGACCCGGCCAATCCGTTCGATAGTATGGCTGAAGCCTACTGCTCCATTTTCATCGGGCAGGACGATGCCTGGAAAGAAAATTACATCGCCGAAAAGGTGAAACGCTTCGCCATTGATGGTATTTTGTTCCACGATGCCCGCACCTGCGCCAGCAACTCCAACAACCGTTACGGCATGTCCAAACGCCTCAGCGATAAACTGGGCATTCCGCATCTGGTAATTAACGGCGACCTGAACGACCTGCGCTGTTTCTCTGAAGAACAAACGGTCACCAATATCGAGGCTTTCGTGGAGCAAATAGAGGAGTCGCACCGTGAAAATATACGCCGGCATTGATATCGGGAGCTGCACCACCAAGTCGGTAGTCATTGACGAACAGGGTAATCTGCTGGGCAGCGATGTCCGCCGTTCCGGCATCGACTACAAAACCGTGGCCAAAGAATCGCTGGAAACAGCTTTAGCCGGTAAAAGTCTGGAAGGCGTCCCGGTTGTTTCCACCGGTTACGGCCGGCACAATGTCAGCTTCGCCATCCAGGCTAAAACGGAAATTGCCTGCCACGCCAAAGGCGCTTACTTCTACGTGCCGCGCGCCGTCAACGTGGTGGATATCGGCGGGCAGGACAACAAGGTCATCAGGCTCGATGCCGAGGGACGCACGATAGATTTCAAGATGAACCGTAAATGCGCCGCCGGTACCGGCACTTTCATCGAGGAAATTGCCATCAAAACCGCGATTCCGCTGGATAAACTGGACGAGTTGGCGCGGAAATCTCAAAATAAAGTGAAAATCGGTAGCTACTGTACGGTTTTCGCTTCTACGGAAATCCTTTCACTAATCTGCTCCGGTGTCAAAGCCGAAGACCTGTCCAAAGGCGTCTTCGATTCAGTTGTGGCCCGCGTGCTGGAAATGATTCCGCTGGCTGATACGATTTTGCTCTGCGGCGGCGTCGTCGCCTGGTTCCCCATCGTCGCGGAGATTTTTCGTGAGCAGGTCAAGGGTGAGGTTATCGTGCCCCCGCATCCCCAGTTGACCGGTGCCCTCGGCGCCGCCCTCTTCGCAAGGGAAACAACGTTTTAATATTCGCCTTTAATTACAAAAAACGAACCCCGGATTGTTCCCGCTAATTTGGATTTCTGCCGGGCAAATTTAAACTTGCCTAACTCCTCTGGTACTTCCATTCCCTCGGAAAGCTTAAAACCTACGGCCCGTTTCTTAGGGTGATCCACCGCATACATGACGTTGACCTCAAGGCCGTCCTCATAAAAGACGTGGGCCATTTTTATATTTTCCACTTGAAAACGCGATGTTTCTAAAGGTTTGGCAGCAAACTCAATACCACGTTCTTTTTTCAAAATTCGGCTCACATAATCAATGGTCTCTTGACTTTCGCTGGCTGGTACAACCGTAAACTCATGCTTGTATTTGTTCGAATAGTAACGGGCTTCATTGGCACGTAAACCGGCAAGCGCTTCTTTCACGGGTGAAGGCTCTAAACCAACCGTAGACACGTTATTAAAATCAACTATATACGACATTTCCACCCATCCATTTACCTTTTTTCCTAACCGGGAAAATACATTTAGACTAACTTACGAATATCTTTTCTACTCAGTTTGACTTCTAAACTCTCATTTCTCATCAAGGAGGGATGTATAATTTTTAATAGCAGTCGCCTATGGGATAATCTATCCCGCTCCCTCTTAATGATGAGTGAATAACGGCTCCCATCTACCGGTTTCCGGGTCTTTTTCGAATTCCTTTTTCACTGCCGCCCAGGCAACTTTCCGTGCCACTTCCTCAGCACCGGCGCTGCCGCGCCTTTTCGCTGGGTCCTGATACTCCTCAAACGAATTATTGTAAGCAGCCAGGAAAATATGCTGCGCATGCGCCGGCAGGATTCTACGGATGCCGGGCGGCAGTTCTTCAATACTCGGATATGGCATATTCTCACTCATCCATTACCGAAGGGGGTTAAAAAATCTTCTTTAAATTCAACCCTACATTGTTTTCATGATCGAATAAACCGCAATTTCCCCGCCTTCCATTTGCGGGCTGGTTTTCGCGATCGCCACCGCGGCATCCATATCCTTTGCTTTGAAAATGCTATAACCGGTCACCAGCTCTCCGCCGATTGCTTTCACGCTTTTTTTTGTCACCAGCTTGCCCGGCATGGTCGGGTTTCCCGCGTCCACCACCGCCGCTCCCTGGTTCTTAAACCAGTTCACCCAATCATCCATCAACTTTTTTTTCTCCGCCGGAGTAACGCCCATGGTCCCGCCGTAGTACACGAATAAATAATTGTCCATCTTTCCCTCCGTTAAACGTTTTTTACTTCACTGTTTACATCGTCTCAGATTATTTATTTCATAGTAATAAAAATTAACCGACGGATGTTACAGAATCATGACATTTCGAAGAACTTTAAGAATGAAGAAAGAAGACGAAGACGAGTGCGGAGGGCACCTTTTTAGAATTTCGATATTAACAATCAGGATTTATTTGATTGTTGTTTAGCATCTCGCGGACGTACCGGCGCCCTCTGCGACGCCCTCTTCGCCCGCGAAATAAACTAAAACTTTTAAAATTCCCACTCTGCCTAAGGGAGTTCAAGAGGCCATGGTACTTTGCGCAGCAAATGTAGGCGTTGAGCCCCTCTTTGAATAAACAAAAAATTCTCTTCCCCGCGGGAAGAGATAAAGAGATGGGGGGTTGTGACAGCATTAACATCGGGAAATATGAATGGCATACCCTATTTGTCTTCCGTCCCTCTCATCAACTCGCTGATGTGCATTACCTTCACCGGTAACTTATTCCGCCGCACCCCGTCTTTGAGCTGAATCAGACAGCCGGGACACGAAGTCACCACGATTTGCGCCCCGGTGTTTTTGATATTTTGCATCTTCTTGTCCTGAATCGCCAAACTGATGTCCCTGTGCGCCAGCGTGAAGGCCCCACCCAGGCCGCAGCAATCGTCCGCCCCTTCCATTTCCACGAATTTCACCCCTTCAATCGAGCGTAAAAGCTCACGAGGCTGGCTGCTTATTCCCTGGTGCCATTTCATGTGGCAGGGGTCGTGATAGGTGACAACGACCGGCTCCGCCGCCTTGGATTTAATTCCTTCTTTCGCCAGGAATTCCGAGAAATCGCTCACTTTGGCGGAAAATTCCTGCGCCTGTTTTTTAAAGGGGTCTTTGTCCCCAAACCATTTCCCGTAATCTTTCAACGCCGAACCGCAGGTAGCACATCCGGTGATAATCCGGTCGAACTTCGCCAGCTTTTGTATATTATGTTTCGCCATCTGTTGCGCGGTTTTCAAATCACCGGCGCTGCGCACCGCCAAACCGCAGCAGGTCAAATCCTTTATGTAAACCACTTCGTAACCCGCTTTGGCTAAAACCTGCGCAATCCCCTCACCGATATCCGCGAAAAAAAACTCAAAGGCGCAGCCCGGGAAAATTGCGACTTGGCCCTTTATTTTCACGCCCTGCGGCGGTGAAGTTTTGGCCGGCAGTAGGGAGGAAAGGAATGGTTTCGACAGTTTTGGTAAAGACAATCCTTTGGTAAATACCGAGGTAAAATCCGCCATGTGCCGGAGCGGTTTGCCGTCTTTGGTGGAAACACCCGGCACGATGGCGGCTGCACCCAGCAGGTTGGCCATCAGCTTGCGGTTTTTCAGGATGCCGCGGTAAATTACCCGCTTCGGCAAAGACAGGCCTTTTCTGTTGACTACGTCCGTCCGGGCCGCCACGTTGATATCCGGCGATTGCACTTTCGCCGGGCAGATGGCCGCGCAGCGGCCGCACAACAGGCAGTATGATAACCTTTCCGCGTATTCCGCATCGGTGGGAATGGTTTTTTCGTTCGCCTGGCGGATCAGCACGTTCCGGCCCCTGGCGACATGGCTCTCGATATGGTCGACTTTATAAATGGGGCAATTGTACATGCAAAAGCCGCATTTCATGCACTTGTTGGCATCGTCGAGATTATCTCCTTCCCTTGCAGGAAGTGATTCCGGGAGAGTTTTCAACTTTTCTCCTCCCAGATTTTCCCTGGATTCAAAATATTATCCGGGTCGAAGACTTTTTTAATCCCCCGCAGCAGGTCGATGGCCTCCGGCTGCATCGCCTGTTTCATAAACCGTTTTTTCTCCAGCCCGATGCCGTGCTCGCCGGAAATCGCGCCGCCGTATTCCAGCGCCGCCAGGAAAATTTCATCCACCGCCTTCTCGGCGCGGGCATAGTGTTCCGCATTTTTCTTATCCGTCAATACGCTGGGGTGCAGGTTACCGTCGCCGGCATGTCCGATAATGACAATCGTCAGGTCGTATTTCTTCGCAATCTGCTGCACTTTATCGATCAGGTCTGCGATATGGCTGATGGGCACCGTCACGTCTTCGGCGAAAATATTCGGGGACGCGCCGTAAATTGCTGAAAAACCGGCCCGTCTCGCCGTCCAGAAATTAGCGGCTTCGCCGGCGTCTTTGGCCGCCCGCACGTTGATGGCGCCCGCCTGTTGACAGCTTTTAATCACGCTCTCAACATCTTTATCCACGGCGGACTGCGTGCCGTCAAGTTCGAAAAGCAGCATTGAGCCGGCATCCAAAGGCAAACCGAGCGGGGTCGTTTCTTCGATGCGCCGGATAACCCAGTTATCCATCATTTCGATTTTAGCCGGTAAAATTCCGGCCGTTAAAACTTTGTGCACGGCCTGTCCGGAAGTGACCACTTTATCGAACACGGCCACCACCGTCCTGTGCGACGGCGGCAGCGGCAAAAGCCGTAAGGTAACCTGGGTTATCACCGCCAGCGTGCCCTCTGAACCGCACAAAATTTGCGGCAGGTCGTACCCGGTGACATTCTTCACCGTATTTCCCCCAAGTTTGACGATGGCCCCGTTGGGCAGTACCGCCGTCAACCCCAGTAAATAATGCTTGAAAACGCCGTATTTCACGGCATAAGGGCCGCCCGCGTTTTCGGAGACGCAGCCGCCGATCGTGGCTGCCAGGAAACTTTGCGGGTCCGGCGGAAAGAAAAGGTTCTGTTTCGTCAGTTCCAGGTTCAGGTCGTTCAGCACTACCCCGACTTCCGTCGTTACGGTGAAACTGTCCGCGTCGATTTTTAAAATCTTATTCATGCGGGTCATGCAAAGGACGATTCCGGCAGACACCGGCACCGAACCGCCGCTGAGGTTGCTGCCTGCACCGCGCGGTGTAACCGGGATTTTCTGTGCCGTCGCCAGCTTCATGATTTGGGAAACCTGTTCGGCGGTGGTGGGGAAAACCACGACGTCCGGCTTGCTCTGCCAGCTCGTCGTGCCGTCAAATGCATAGGAAGCCAAATCCAGGGGAGCCGTCAAAACACCTTTCTCCCCGACAATGCCCCGAAGTTTTTCAAGGATGCTGTTTTCGATACTGATTCTAAGCCTCCCTGCATGTAATTGCTTATCTATATTATAGATTGAAAAGAGAAATGATTGCTAATATCAAAATATAGAAAGTGCAGATTCTTAGCAATTTTCAATATTTCGCGAAACTGGTATTTTTTGTAATTATAGTTGTGCGGAAGGATTCTGCGTTTTTGAATTGACGTGAGGCAAATCATGATCTGGAGAAAATACTCAGCAGCAATAATTCAATCCATTATTCTCAAATGTTGCTAAGTTCTTCTTCAGCGAAGCGGACGATTGTTGAATAACCGTTCATCTCAAATCTCACCATATACCAGAAGCGAAAAACATCTTTTACAGGCTCCCGGTCGACCGTCCCTGCATGGTTTCTATATGGTGAAGTAGAATGGTAATTGATAGTTATTTTATTGCCGGTCTTGAATTTCGGTGCGATGGCGCTATATCCCAGCGGTAAATCATAAGACTGACGTTTTTTAATATCGACAAGAGTTGAATAAGCCTCGTTTATTTCTTTCATTTTTTCATTGGCTTCGACGGCATTCTGATTTCTGTCCGGATGATATAGAAATGCCAGTTTACGATAAGCTTGATT
>PMCB01000065.1 GCA_003153955.1 Dehalococcoidia bacterium
AAGCCGATGGACGGGAAAATGTTCATGATAAGTGGTTACTTTTCTTTATATAACCGCTACACAACTAATTTCTATGCTTTATTCATCTATGATATCGCGAACTGATTGACAATTGGATATGAGGAGTATACCATGGTTTCCAAGACGAAGAGGTTCGAGGTCAGCTCACTACGAGTTGATATAGCCAATCCCGGATCAACTGGAATTTTACCAAAGGAGAATGACCTATGGTTGCTAGAAAAAGATTAGACATGGATTCACAAAAGCATGTCGTCTGTCCGAAGTGTGGGAAAGATTTAGTTCTTAGTCAGCCCGACGGTTCACCACTTCTTGATGGCTACGTTCATATGGAATGTCCATCTTGTAGTGATAACGTGAGATACACGGTATTAAGGTCGTCCATACCTGATACAACTCTCAATATTGCCAATGTTCAGAAATCACACGCCCATAATAAGCTTAATTCCTTCCTACTGGCCTTTATCATAATTTGCTCCATTTTAGTTTTTGCAAGCGTTATGGGTTGGATTTCACTTCCTAATTTATTGTCCCCTGGTGGCAATATCGTCGGATCGTGGGTATCTGGTGATACTACCCTCACATTCAACTCTAATGGCACTTATACAGAGACTTTGGGGGGTCAAGTATTTGATACTGGTACATATAACCTCAACGGCGGTCAAGGCACAATGACGTCTCGTTTTGGTCGTTCATCGACTGCTAGCTATAATGTTTCCGGCAACACACTGACCGGATTTATTGATGGATATGGAAATCATGTAACCTATACGAGATTAAATCCTTGATAGAATTTATGACGGATACTAATCAGTCTTTTTAGACTCATTTAGTATTACTCAATTTCACACTCGTTTCCAATGTTGTCACTATGTTCCGAAATTGCATGCTAATGCAACGCCAGGATTCCAATACCGGGTGATACTTATGACTGGGTAAGGGCAAATCCCCCTTTGTCTTTCTTGAGGCTTTTAAAGCCGAAATACTTACGACCGCAGCCGGAGAGCCATTTTCGGTACTGACGCAGTCAGTGTATACTTTCCTGAGTTTATTCGAAGTAAATGTAGAGAAGGTCAGGATAAGGGTGTACCATCAATCTGAAAGCTGACCTCTGCTCGTTAATTGGTATTTTATATTTTGATATTATTTAGAATTTCGAAATTAGGATTTAGGATTTGTATTCATAAATTGGTGACAAAATCCCCTTGACAGCTCACTAATATCCTGTCATATAATATCATTAACGTTTTGAGGGTAACCGGAAAAACCCTCCGTCATGATTCTGGCCGCCGGAGCCGTGGGGGCATTCTGGAAGTGCCCCCTCCAAACGGCTGTTGGGTTCCTGGTTCGGAAGTACTCGACAACTGAGAAAAGCTCGAGGATCTTTCAGCTAGATTGAACTGTACTACTAAGGCGGTAACGCAGGCCCCGGACACTTCTTATTCACAGTCTTCCCTCCGGTTGAGGTAGGCGCAAGGGCTAGGCTCGTCAGATCCGACTCCGAAAGCACCCAGTAAAGGGCAAATAAATTTTAGAACCGTACAAGTACGGAATCCCACTGCTCCCTAAAAAAGGAATTTTCTCCCTTTTGTAAAGGCCGAAGGTCCCTGAGGTACGAACGGGAGAGATACAGAGAGATTTACACACAGGGCATTTCAACCTGTAACTTGGTAGGAGGCTACTGCCGGGGATACTTTGCGAAGCAAAAGTACGGGTTCTAATCAAAGCGGCCTCAATCGCCGTCTCGCCTCACGTCATTTCAAAGACGCAGAGTGCTTTCGCATAACTACTTCCAATAATAGTTTCCTGAAATTTCAAATATATTTATTTATTAAAAAATCGTGCCTTTATTTGTCCGTACTTTAACAATTAAATATTAAACGAATCAGCTGCGGGAATCCATAAAACTATCTGCTGTGTATTAACAATGCGATAATAATGATTAACGCAATGATGGCCACAAACCCGAAAGCAATCGCCCCGCCCAATATCCAGATCTGGCGGTTGGTAACCAGTCCCCCGGCCTGCTCCGGTCCGCGCGGAAACTGCGAAATATCCAATTGTTGATAATTCTTCAGGTCTGCTAAAAANNAGGTTAGGCGGTATCGCCGGATTAGACTGACGCGGCAGCGGCGGCGTTACGGTGAGGTGCTGGTGCATTACCGCCAGGGCGTTATCGCCGTGAAACGGCACGGAGCCGGTCTGCATTTCGTACAGAATAATCCCCAGGGCATACAGGTCGGTGCGGGCATCTCCCCGTTTCCCCTGAATCTGTTCCGGCGCCATGTAATCCGGCGTGCCCAATGCGTCGGAAAGATTTTGCCAGGTTACGCGCCGTGCTCCCTGCAGCAGGGCAATACCAAAATCGACAATGTGTATTTTATTATGGGAGTCTACGATTATATTTTCCGGTTTAAGGTCGCGGTGGTAAACACCGTTTTTATGCAGATAAGAAACCGCTTCCGCGAGCTGGATGATGAAGTCCTGCGACTGTTCCGGAGATAACGGCGTGCGGTCCCGTAAAATGGTCCGCAGGGATTTCCCTTCGATATATTCCAGTGCCAGGCACGGGCCGGTCTTGTTTTCATTTATCGACAGTGCGCGCGGAATCGCCGGATGTGACAGTTTTTGGCCGATTTTCAATTCGCGCAAAAAACGTTCGTAAGTCGCCGGGTCGCCGACCAATTCCGTTGAAGGAAATTTCAGCGTTACGAACTTCCCGTCAGAATTTCGGGCTTTATAGTTTTGGCTGAGGCCACCGGAACCGATCGGTTCCATGATTTCGTAGCCGCAGACCACGGCTCCCTTATCCAACATCGGCGAAAACCCCTGATATTATGCCTGAATTAATGTCAGACATACGGAAAATCATCCTGTCACCAATTTATTGGCGATTTACTATTATGTGCCTAAAGATGTTGGATAAGCAAATTCGCAAAATCCACCGTCACAACCTGCCTTACTTGTTCAGCAAATAAGGAACGTTGACGACGGCAATATTCGGATGTTTCTTGAATGCCTGCGTCAGGTGTTCCGCCGTACGGTTATGCAGGAACCGCTCCCACCAGTGCGCGGTGATGAATTCCGGCAGTACAATTGTCAGGAAACCGCCGGGATGCTGATTGTGCAGTACCTCGACATAATTCAGCAGCGGGCGCATAAATGCCCGTAACGGCGATTCAATGACAACCAGTTTCAGGTCCGGGGCATACATCTGCATTTTTTGCTTGATTTTCTCCGCGCGGGCCGGGTCGGTCGCGATATGTAAAACCGTAATGTCTTTACAGATGGTGCGGGCAAAGGACATCGCCCTTAATGACGCATAATTCACATCGTCAATCGGCATCAGGACGAAATGTTCGATTCTCTGCGGCGGGGTACTTTGCAGCGGCAAGATTCTCAGTTGTTCGGCGACGCGGGCGTAATGCCGTTGGATGAGCAGGAACACCGGAATGATCGATGGGATTAATACAATGATAATCCACGCCCCGTACATGAACTTGGTGATTATTACGATGACGAGAATGCTTGATGTCAGCATCGCATCTATCCCGTTAATCATGATGCTGGTTTTCCAGCCCTTGCCCCGTGTCTTCCACCAGTGCACCACCATCCCTGTGTCCGACATGCTGAATGCCAGGAAAACGCCGACGGCATAAAGGTGAATCAGACTGTCTACATTGCCCCGGAATGCGACCAGTAAAAGCGCTGAGACAACGCCTAAAAATATGATTCCGGAAGAAAAGGCCAGGCGGTCACCGCGGTTCGAAAAGATATGCGGCATGAAATTGTCGCGCGCCAGTATCGAAGACAAACGGGGGAAATCGGCAAAAGCGGTATTAGCCGCCACAACCAGAACGGCCATGGTGGCAATCTGGAAAATATAATAGAAAGCATTCTGTCCGAAAACCGCCAGGGCGACTTGAGATACGATTGACTGATTTCC
>PMCB01000008.1 GCA_003153955.1 Dehalococcoidia bacterium
GTTACTTATGAACTTGTTAGTAATTCTCCCTTAATCCTTCCTCCTGAGATGGACTGAAGGTCTTAAAAAGGAGGGAGATTCGCTCCGCAACCCACACTGTCGTTCCCGCGAAAGCGGGAATCCATCTCACATCATTCTAAAACTGACCAGGGTCTGCTAAATATAAATTGCATCATTTCCCTCCCGGCTTTAATGGCGGGCGTACATTTCGACTGCTGTTGAAAGTATTTCGTTTAATACTCAAGGTTCGAAACCCGCCCCTACACCACCATTTTTGCCGGCAAAAACCTAAGGTTAGTTCCCTCGCCCCTTGAGGGAGAGGGTCAGGGTGAGGGGACATTGTATACTTTGCGCAGCAAATGTATATAAAAGGATTTAAAAATTCTCCTTTAATCCCTCCTTAAGAAGGAGGGAGATTCACTCGCAATGGTAACCCATACTGTCGTTCCTGCGAAAGCGGGAATCCATCTCACATCACTCTAAAATTGACCATGGTCTGCTAAATATAAATTGCAGCAGTTCTCTCCCGGTTACAGTGGCGGGCGGGTTCGAAACCCGCCCCTACATTACCTTTACGGGTCCGCCTTCAAATATACAAAAAACTGACCGCTGCTTGCTGATGGCTGACAGCTCGTCCAAAAGAGGTGACAAAAAACGCTTGACAGAATTAAATCACATATCATACAATAATCTCACGTTTGAGAGCGACCGTAAAACTCTCCATCATGATTCTGGCCGCCGGGGCCGGTTGGGCATTCAGGAAATGCCCATGTACAACGGCTTTAGAGGTTCCCGGTGGGAAAGTATCGGAACACAGAGAACGTNNGTCAGAATCCAGCTCCTGAGCGCCCAGTAAAGGGTGAATATGGAATTTATTCTTGCCGAAACAAAACCGGCATTCCCCTCCCGTTTTTCTGTAGGGGCGGGTTTCGAACCCGCCCGCCTGAATCTTACGGAAAACCGGCAACCGGGGGAATACTAAAATTCATTCTCCAATTCGGCAAAGTCATTCCAATTTGGGGCAAAACCCTGAATCGCCTCACGTCATTTCCAGGACGCAGAGTGCTTCCGCATACCAAAAAACCTAAAAATATTCGTTTCCGTTGCTATAGGAAATGCACTTTTTACAAAACGAATCGAATAATAAAGGTAAGCATGCTGAGCGAAGCCAAAATGCAAATCTCCCTCTCTCTCAGGCCATGGTCCCGGAGGCACGAACGGGAGAGGGATTGAGGGGGTGATAATTAAAAAAGGGGGCGGAAAGTGATTTCACTTTCCGCCCCCTTTAAATCCTGTATTATTTTACGGACTAAAACTTTACCAGTTTGGCATCGGTGATGCCGGGGATGGCCCGGATCTGTTTCAGGACTTTATCCGGCAGCGCTTCGTCGAGGGCCAGAATCATCAAAGCCTGTCCGCGCGGTTTCATCCGGCTGACATGCATCGAATTGATATTGATGTTGGCCGCGCCGGTGATATTGCCCACCGCACCGATGATCCCCGGCTTGTCCAGGTGGTCGCTGAACAGGGTGTAACCGTCGGTCGGCACGATGTCCAGCCAGTAATCGTTAATGCGGACAATGTGCGGCTCGCCGCGTAAAACGGTCGCGGCTACGGTTGTAGTCCCTTTGGAGGTCGTTGCGGCCAGGGTTATCAGGCTGGCATAGTTTTCGCAGGTCAGGTTCTTTTCTTCAGCGACGCTGATGCCGCGCTTGCCGGCCACGACATTGGCGTTGACCAGGTTGACGCGTTCCTCGCTGATGGCGCCCATCAAACCGTTGAGCGCGGAAGCTTTTAAAATGGCGCTATCGTACTTGGCGATTTCGCCGTCATAAGAAATGCGGATATCCTTGATTTGGCCTTCGGTCAGCTGGCTCAGTAAAATACCGGCGGCTGCCGCTGCCTTCATGAAAGGCGAGAGTACCGCGAAGGTATCGGCGTTGACGAACGGGATGTTGACCGCGTAGCGGGCCGGTCTGCCGTTCAGCACGTCGACAATCTGCTCGGCGACATCTTTGGCCGAGGTAATCTGGGCTTCGGTGGTGGAGGCGCCGAGGTGCGGCGTAACGACAACGTTATCCTTGCTGAAAAGCGGGCTTTCCGTGGTCGGTTCTTTGGCAAAAACATCGAGGGCCGCGCCGGCGATTTTCTTCTCGGTGATGGCTTTGGCCAGCAGGTCTTCGTCAATCAGGCCGCCCCGGGCGCAGTTGATAATGCGAACGGAGGGTTTCATTAACGCGATTTCTTTCTCCGTGATGATGCTCTTGGTGGTGGCATTCAGCGGGGTGTGAATCGTGATAAAATCCGAGGTCTTGAACAGGTCTTCCAGCGAGACCATCGTCACCATCAATTGTTTGGCGCGTTCGGCGGAAACAAACGGGTCGAAGGCGATGACTTTCATTTCCAGACCCTGGGCGCGGCGTGCGACGGCGGCGCCGATGTTGCCGAGGCCGATAATGCCGAGGGTTTTATTCCGGACTTCGATGCCGGTGTACTTGCTCTTGAGCCACTGTCCGCCTTTCAGCGAGGCATTGGCCTGGGGGATATGGCGGGCGAGCGACATCATCAGGCCGATGGTGTGTTCGGCGGCGGCGATGGTGTTGCCGGTGGGCGCGTTGACCACGATGATACCGCGCTGGGTGGCGGCGTTCACATCGATATTGTCGATGCCGACGCCGGCCCGGCCGATAACCATTAATTTCTTACCGGCTTCAATGACCTGGGCGGTCACGGTGGAGGCGCTGCGGACAATTAATCCTTCATAATCGCCGATAATGGCGAGTAATTCTTCCGGTTTAAGCACGGGTTTCATATCGATATGGGCGACGCCTTTGAGGCAGGCTANNTGTTAAAGATTTATTTTTTATTATTTTCGACCGAAATCGAGGCTAGTTGGCCTTGCGGAACCGTTCCATAAAGTCGACTGTTTTCTTGATATCGTCCAGCGAGACGGCGTTGTAAATCGAGAAGCGGATGCCGCCGACGGAACGGTGGCCTTTCATCCCGATTAAACCTTCTTTCTTGGCGTCGGCGATGAATTTGTCTTCCAGCGCTTCGGTCGGCAGGCGCATGGTCACGTTCGACCAGCTCCGGCTGGCTTTCTCAACGGTACCCTTGTAATAATCGGCGTGCGTGTCGATGGCGCCGTACAGTAAATCTTTCTTGGCGATGTTGACTTTCTCNNACCGGCGGGGTGTTGTACAGCGATTTGTTATCGACATAAGTCTTGTAGGTGAACATGCTGGGAAGTCCGGTCTTGGCCTTGGCCAGGAAATCGTTGCGGATGACGACCAGCGTCACGCCGGCTGGTCCGAGGTTCTTCTGCGCGCCGGCATAAATCATCGCGAATTTGTTGAAATTCAACTGCCGCGAGGCGATGTCTGAAGACATATCCGCCACCAGCGGGATGCTGCCGGTTTCCGGGAACTCGTGGAATTGGGTGCCTTCGATGGTATTGTTCGAGCAGATGTGTAGATAGGCGACATCATCGGGGTATTTGATTTCGCTCATTTTGGGCACGCGGGCATATTTTTCCGCTTTGGAAGAAAAGGCGACGTGCGCTTTGGCGATAATCTGGGCTTCTTTCATCGCTTTGAAAGCGAACTCGCCGGTGTCCACATAAGCGGCCGTGCCGCCGGCGGGGATGAAGTTCATCGGGACAAGGGCGAACTGGGTGGAGGCGCCGCCGCCCATGAATAAAACCTGGTAATCCGCGCTGAGTCCGAGAATTTCATGGACCAGGGCCATCGCCTTGTCGTTCACGGCTTCGAATTCTTTGGCGCGGTGCGAGCTTTCCAATATTGACATCCCGCTGCCCTGATAATCGAGCAGTTCTTCCTGGACGATTTTGAGCACTTCCAGCGGCAGGGCCGCCGGGCCGGGATTAAAATTTACGTTTCGTTTTACCATTTATATCCTCACATTCTAATTTTCATCATTAATTTGCCGGGGCCTACGGGAGTTTCTATGGGAGGGTAACCCTTAAAATGGCTGTTGACAGCCGCACGTACCTGCGCCGGTAAGGAGTAGCAAGCTGCTACTGGATGGGAACAATCTCTTGAAGCTAATTGTTACCCATGCTTCGGGGCGACGGGTCAGCCCATGCACGTGTGGGTTTTCCATTTGTCTCCTTCCCTGTTATTTATTCTGCAAAACCAACTTGATAAAGTTGTGTTTGCCCACTTTTATAATATTACCATCCTGATACGCCGTTTTTCCACTTGTCAGCTTGACGCCGTCGATGCTGATGGCGCCCTGCTGTAATAATCTGGTGGCATCGCTGCGGCTTTTGGCAATATTCGCCCGGGTGATAATATCGCGGATATCCTCATCGGCGGCGACTGTAATTTCGGCGATTTCTTCGGGCATTTCCCGTTTCTGAAAAACATGGGTAAAATGCTCGTCGGCTTTGACGGCGGCGTCATGTCCGTGCAGCTGCGCGACCAGTTCCACGGCCAGGCGTTTTTTCAAAACCATGGGGTTAATCGCGTTGCCGGCAATCTGCCTTTTGAAATCCATCAACTCGCTATCGGAAACATCGGTCAGCAGCTCAAAATACTGGATAATCATGTTATCGGCCAGCGCCATCACTTTACCGTAAATTTCATCGGGCGATTCGTCCACCCCGATGTAATTCCCCAGGCTCTTGCTCATCTTGTGCACGCCGTCGGTGCCAACCAATAACGCCGTCATAAAACACTGCTGTGGTCGCTGCCCCATCATTGTCTGCAATTCACGCCCGACCAGGAAATTAAATTTCTGGTCCTGTCCGCCGAATTCAACATCGGCCTGCACGGCCACGGAATCGTAAGCCTGCAACAACGGGTACATGAATTCGGTAATGGCAATCGGTTTGCCGGCTTTAAAACGGTTATTGAAATCCTCGCGGGCGAGGAATTGCGCCACGGTAAATTTACTGGTTAATTTAATGACGTCCGCCAGCGAAAAGTTGCCGAACCATTCGCTCTGCCAGCGTACTTCGGTTTTTTCCCGGTCCACCACGCGGAAGAACTGCTTCATGTAGGTTTCCGCATTTTCCTTGACCTTTTCCGCGGTCAGCATCGGGCGGGTGACGGAAGCGCCGCTGGGGTCGCCGATTTGGGCCGTCCAGTCGCCGACAATCAGTACCACCTGGTGCCCGAGCTCCTGGAATTGACGCAGTTTTCGCAACCCGACCATGTGTCCCATGTGAATATCCGCGGAACTGGGGTCGAAACCTTCCTTCAGCCGCAGCTTTTTGCCGCTTCTGAGCAGTTTGGTCAGTTCTTCTTCGGAAATTATTTCGGAGACGCCCCGTTTTAACAGGAAATTCAAATCTGTACTCATATTACTCTTTGCCTTGTGTATTTAGAATCGCGGCGCCGAGTTTCACATCTTCGGCGATCTGTTTTTTCAAATCCTCGACATTATCGAAGTGTTTTTCTTCGCGCAGCCGTTTGATGATTTCAATTTTGACATCTTTGCCATAAATATCCTGATTATAGTGCAGGATGAATGATTCAATGGTGCGCTCGTTGTTTTCCCCGAATGTAGGGCGCCGCCCGATATTGGTCATCGCCTGATATTCCTGCCCGCCGATGTATGCCCGCGTGGCATAAACGCCGTCCGGCGGCAAGGCCATTTTAGCATCCACGTTGAGATTGACCGTGGGGAAACCCAGTCCGGTGCCGCGGTGTTCTCCCCGGGCCACTTTGCCGTGCAGTCTGAAAGGCCGCCCCAGCAGGCGCGTCACTTTTTCCATGTCGCCGTCGGCCAGCGACTGCCGGATAATCGTGCTGCTGGCGACTTCGCCGTTGATTAATTTCGGCGCGACGACGGTGACGCTGAAGCCCATTTCCTGCCCCAGGGCGCGCAGCGTTTCCGCGTTGCCTTCCCGGTTTTTACCTAAGGAAAAATCCGGCCCGATGACCAGCCCGCGCATTTTCAGGTGCTTTACCAGCAAGCTGACGAATTCACGGGCGGTGAGTCTTGCCAGTTCGCGGTTAAAAGACAGTGCGACAACGATATCCAAGCCTTCGTTTTTCAGCAGTTGGATCCGTTCTTCGACAGTGCAGAGGTATAAAAGTTTGGATTTCGGGGCGAGTAAATCACGCGGGTGCTGGCGGAAGGTAATCACGCAGCTTAAGCGGTTTTCCTGCTTCGCCAGGCTGACGACTTGTGAGATTAAAAACTTATGCCCCAGGTGCACGCCGTCAAAAACGCCGAT
>PMCB01000117.1 GCA_003153955.1 Dehalococcoidia bacterium
GCTATTACTGGTACATTACACTAGCTACTTCTACCCCCGCAGCCTTTACTTCTAAAGTAAACGTCGGTAACCCGACTTTTGCGGTAGGGACAGATTTATCCGTAACAACGCTGCCGACTTACACCTACCCCAGTTATTCTCTGGGTGCAATCGGTGATTCCTTTACTATTACCGCCAATGTCGATGCTACCGCAACTTTGCCGGCAGCTACCACGGGTACCTATGCTGTAACCTTCCCGTCAGGGACAGGCACATTTGCTGTATCCACCATTACTTTTGGTACCAGCACTTCTGCCATTGTTACCGCAACTGCTGCTAGCACAACCGGTACATGGACCAAATTAGCGGCAGCAACCGCAGCGCTGACCACCAATGTTTATCCCACCGCGATTAGCGGCGCAGCCAACGGCGATTCCATCACCGTAACATTCCCGACCGGTTTTACCGTTCCTGCATCCGGTGTTGTGGCGACCTTAGCTGCGACTGCCGGCTGGGTTACGCTGCCGGGCGCGACTGTTGCAACCAATGTTGCTGTAGTTCTCCCCGTAACAATTACTCCTACTTCTAATTCCACCAACCTGACAGTCACCTTAACACTCCCGGCTAGCTATTATATCGGCGCAGGCGCGCAGATATTAATCAATATCACCGCCGGTGTTATCAACCCCACGACCGCCGGCAGTTATGCCGTCACCGTCGCCACTTCACAGGAAACAACCGCAGTAACCTCCAGCACCTTCGCGATTGTTAACCCCACCATTCCTACGCTCCCCGGTGTTGCTACCATCTTCAACAGCGCAGGCATCCAGATGACACAAACTAATGACTTTGGAGTCGCGCTTGGTTATGTCCAAACCAACACCCTTACCGGCGCGGTCATCAAATTAACCGCCGGTACTTATACCGTACCCACTGTTGCATGGGGTACCACCACCGTCGCTTTGACGATTCAGGGTACAGATGCCAGCGCGGCCAACGTTATCCTTCAGAGCACAGCTCCCTGGACATTAAGCGGTAAGACTGTCGTGGTTGACAGCGTTACCATTGATGCTTCCAAGGGCGGTACTCTTACCGTCAGTACTCCTATCGGCGGTGCAGGCACCGTTTCCAATTCCATGCTCAAGGGCGGCGATTTAACCATGAACAACACCGGCACCTTCACCGGCACCAGCACCTTGAACAAAGATACGTTCACCGTGAAAACCGGCGCCACCGGCGCAATCCTGAACAACGCCGCAGTTAACGGCGCGGTAGTCACCGCCTGTACCTTCAACGTTACCGGTACCGGTATCGGTGTCTCCGCAATCGATGATGTCACCCTGAGCGGCTCCACCTTTACCGGCGCGGCCGTCACCGATAACTCCACCACCGCAACCGGTGTTGGTATTTCCTTAACCGCCGGCGCAACCGGCGGCAGCGCAACCTCCATCACCGGCAGCACGTTCACCGGTTTATCCCCGGCGCTCGTCGTCGCTGACGGCACGAAAGCCACATTCAGCGGCAATACCGTGACCGCTTGCGGCGTCACTTCTACCTATGATGCTATATCAGTAACCGGCACCACAGGTCTCCTCTATATCATGAACAACAAGATTACCAACAGTTTGCAATACATTGTCAATATCGCCCTTGGTGGCAATGACAACAATGTTTTCATCATGGAAAACAATTTCAGCGGCAACGTCAAGAACGTCAACAATAATGACACTACTATTGCCAAAGTGAACGCTACCCACAACTATTGGGGCGGCACCGCCAGCAATCCTGCTTCAACGACTTCTGTTGACTATTCCAACCCGCTGGGCAGCCTTCCGACCTCCACCAACTTCACCACCGGCGTAGCGCCGACCTCATTTGATGCTACCGCGACTGCCGGTGTCAATGTCACCGCCATTACCGGTGCAACAGTAATTGGCGCGGCAGCCTTAACCGGCAACCCCGTAACCCGACCATTTCATCGGCCAATACTGTAGTCAAATACTTTGATGTATTCGGCATCGGTACTGCTACCGCAACAATCCAGTTCTTCGGCGCGACCCCGGCTTCCATCACCGCCAACAGCCAGATTTTCTTCTATAACTCCACATTCGGAACCTGGCAGACTTGCGCCAACCAAACCATTAATACCTTCGGCAATTATGTCCAAGTAATCATCACTGGTGTTGCAGCCAACGACGCCCCGACCTCTGCTCAGTTCAACGGTCTACCGTTCGCGCTGGTCACCGTACCCCAAATTCTGGGCGGCGTTACACCCGGAGCCACCCCGCTGTACCCGGTCAACGGTTCAATAAATGTCCCGATCACCAACATGACCTTCACCTGGCCGGCAGTGGCAGGCGCAGGCGTTACCTATCAGTTCGCTTTAGCCCAGGCTTCCGCCAATACCTCAGCGAATGAATTCGCTATCCTGGACTACTCCGACAATACCTTAACCAATGCCGAACCTTCCCAGGAAACCTTACAGTACAATACTGTATATTGGTGGGAAGTCAGAGCTGTCACCCTGAACTCTAGCGGTGCAGTTTCTGCCACCGGTCCGGGGTCGATCAATATGTTCACCACCGCACCCCCTCCTGTAACCACAACCGGTACAGCAGCAACTGGTACCACAATTGTTACCAGCGTAGTGATCACCAACCCTGTAACGACAGTAGTGTCAACCAATACCAGTGTTGTAATCACTCAGACAACCGGTGAATCCACCCCCGCAATCCCGTCCTAGCTGCTCTGGGCTGTTATTGCAGTCGGTGCAGTCCAGATCATCGCCGTCATCGTCCTGATCGTCAGAACCCGCAGAATCCCGTAATATTCTGAAATAAAGGAAAAACGGTAACTTGAATAAAAGGGAGCCCTTCGGATGAAGGGCTCCCTTCTTTTTTAGCTATCATTCTGATCCGCCTGAGGCGGACGAAGAATCTCCATTTCTAGAAATATCCTTGAAAACTGGATTTTTGCCCGCGCAGGTATGACAAGGAGAGGAGTCGAGGCCTTCGGCTCATAGAGATTATCACTTTCCTTTCATCCCTCCCTGACAGGGAGGGAGATTATCACCCCTCTCCACGGTCCGAGGGAACTAACCGAGGCGATTAGTCATCTTTAAGTCACACCGAAATACTTTCTGTAGGGTCGAGTTTCGAACTCGACCGCCCACCAACTTCTCAAAACTTACTACTCTAAATAAGATCGATGACCGCTCGTCAAAATTGGTGACAAAACCCACTTCCAAAACGAGGAATCCGCCTCCGGCGGACGACGTGGCAATCTCACTGTCCGTAGGTCGCCAAACTCCCCCTCGGCTTTTCTCGCCCTACGCAACGGTAGAGAACCGAAGTGAGTGGGTATTGCCTCCTGTTCGCTGACCGCTGATAGCTGAATGCTCCTAAAAGAGGTGACAAATAACGCTTGACAGAATTAAATCACATATCATACAATAATCTCACGTTTGAGAGCGACCGTAAAACTCTCCGTCATGATTCTTACCGCCGGGNNTAAGGCGGCAACGCAGCCTCGGACACATCTTATTCACAGTCTTCCCGTATTGGTAGACGCAAAGGCCAGGCTCGTCAGAATCCAGCTCCTGAGCACCCAGTAAAGGGCTAGTTAGGGAATTTATTCTTGCCGAAACAAAACCGGCATTCCCCTCCCGTTTTTCTGTAGGGGTTTCTCGAAGGTACTCGGCCGCAGGCTGATGTAGAACCCGCCCGCCTAAATCTTAGGGGAAAACCGGCAACCGGGGGAATACTAAAATTCATTCTCCAATTCGGCGAGTCATTCCAATTCGGGGCAAAAACCCGTTTCGCCTCACGTCATATTCAAGACGTAGGGTGCTTCCGCATACCAAAAAACTCAAAATTATTCGTTTCTGTTGCTATAGTAAATACGCTTTTTACAAAACGAATCGGTCAGTCTCTTCGCCCTGGAGGGGAGAAGACCGAAGGTACTTTGCTTCGGTAGAATTAACTCGAGGCAAATGTATATGATGAGGGTGCAATTCCCGAATCACACCTTAACAACAGAATATTTGTCATTCTTGAGCCCGCAGGCGAAATACTTTCCGAAGGTCGCAACCGAAGGTACTTTTGACCTAAGTCAAAATGTACCGGGCGAGGAGACTAACCTTAATAATTGAATATTCGGATTTCATCTTCATTGTTTGGATTTTGGAATTTTTTGTCGTTAGTAGACTGGGATACCCTTCGTCTGCTGACTCAGGGTGGTTCGGATTTCGGCATTCGGGGTTTGTCTTCATTGTTTGGAATTTGGTGTTTGGATTTCATTATCGTCAGAAGGCCTGGAGACCCTTCGCTGCGCTCAGGGTGGTAATGCGCCTTTCTGAATCTGGCTGCACGCTCAATTCCTTGAATAAAGCGGCCTCGTGGAGTATACTCTAAGTGATGGTAAAAACAGCAGTAAAACCGAAACATTTACTCACAATTACCGACCTGACACCGGGTGAACTGCAGGCCGTCCTCGATGCCGCAATCGAACTGAAAACGCGCGGCTGGATTTCCGTGCTGAAGAACAAAACGATGGCGCTTGTCTTTGAGAAGCCCTCACTGCGGACCAGGGTCAGTTTTGAGGTGGCAATGCGGCAGATGGGGGGACAATCCCTGTACCTGTCGCCGGAAGAGGTGGGCTTGGGCAAGCGGGAATCCATCCCGGACGTGGCCAGAGTGTTGAGCCGTTTTGTCGATGTGATTGTAGTGCGCACCTTCGCCCAGCACAATCTGGAAGTGCTGGCGGAATATTCTTCCGTGCCGGTAATCAACGCCTTATCCGATTTTGAACATCCCTGCCAGGCAGTGGCGGATTTACTGACGATATACGAAATAAAAGGCAAATTGAAATGGCTGACGGTAGCCTACATCGGCGACGGCAACAATGTCGCCAACAGCCTGATGCTGGCCTGCGCCATGACCAGTGTAAATTTTAATATCGCTTCGCCTAAAGGCTACACCATCGACGCGTCCGTTTTGAAGAAAGCGCAGACCTACGCCAAAACCAGCGGGGCGAAAATCTTCACGACGGAAGACCCGCAAGCGGCCGCCCGGGACGCCGACGTGATTTACACCGATACCTGGACCAGCATGGGCCAGGAAGCGGAAGCGGCGGCGCGCCGCAAGGCATTCGCCGGTTACCAGGTGAACGAAAAATTACTGACCCTGACTAAGAAAAATTCCATCGTCATGCACTGTTTACCGGCCCATCACGGGGAAGAGGTAGCCGTTGGCCTGCTGGACAGTCCCCGCTCGGTGGTTTTCGACCAGGCGGAAAACAGGCTGCACGCCCAGAAAGCGCTGCTTGCCTGGATATTCGCCAAAAAATAACAATCCGCACTATACTCCCCTTTGAAACGAAGAAGAGTACTAATTCCTCACACCTGAATTTGGAGATAATAATTTGAGTAAACCAATTGTAGCTATTATCGGGCGCCAGAATGTCGGTAAATCGACATTATTGAACCGTCTGGCCGGTAAACGGATTTCCATTGTCGAAGACCTGCCGGGAACAACCCGCGACCGTGTTTTTACCGATGTGACCTGGAACGACCGGAGCTTCACACTGGTAGATACCGGCGGACTGGAACTGGGGATGGAAACAGAGATCGACCGGGGCGTTAAAGAACAGATTTCTCAGGCCATGTCGGAAGCGGATGCGATCGTTTTCATGGTCGATGTGAAAGACGGCATCATGCCGGCCGACGCGGAAATCGCCGACCTCATCCGGCGGCTAAAAAAGCCGACCCTGCTGGTGGCGAACAAAGGCGATAACGACAAACTGGAAGCGCAGGCCGTCGAGTTTTACAAACTGGGGCTGGGCGAACCGTTCGTAATCAGCGCCTATCACGGGCGCAGCACCGCGGAATTGATTGAACAAATCATCAAGATGCTGCCGGAAAATGTACCTTCACTTGATAAACCCGAAATCATGAAAGTAGCCATCGTCGGTAAACCCAATGTGGGCAAATCGATGCTACTGAACGCCATTCTGGGCAAAGAGAGGACCATTGTCTCCGATGTGCCCGGGACCACCCGCGACGCCATCAATACCCAGGTGGATTTTATGGGAAAACAGGTGCTGCTGATCGATACCGCCGGCATCAGGAAACGGGGACAGATCGAGACTGGCATCGAACAGTACAGCGTCATCCGCTCAATGCACGCCATCGACCGGTGCGACGTGGCGCTGATGGTGCTGGACGCGACGGAAATGTTCTCCGCACAGGATACGCATATTGCCGGCTACATTCAGCAAGCCGTCAAAGGAATTGTGATTATCGTGAATAAATGGGACCTGGTAACGAATGAAGACCAGGTATTATGGGCGGAAAATACCCGGAAGCAGTTTAAATTCATGGCTTATGCCCCTGTGATGTTTATATCGGCAAAAACCGGCAGGAGCGTCCAGGACGTGATGCCGCAGGCATACCTGGTATACCAGGAGAGAATTAAAGTAGTTCCCGAAGCCGAATTGCGGGGCGCGATGCGGGACGCCGTGGCCTCGCATAATCTGCCGCGCAAGGGAAAAACGATGCTGGCCGTCAAAGGCGTCACCCAGGTGGCAGTAAATCCCCCGACTTTTGTTTTCAAGGTGAATAATGCNNAAGCTGGTGCATTTTTCCTACAAGCGTTTTCTGGAAAACAAGCTCCGCGAATCATTCGGCTTCATGGGCACGCCGCTGCGCATAGATTTCAAGGGCGGAAGCGAAAAATGATCGCCGTTTCATTAATTTTCCGCTACATTGCCAGCATGATTATCGGCTATCTTTTAGGGTCGATTCCTTTCGGATTGATCCTGGCAAAACGGATGGCCCATGTGGATGTGCGGGAGTACGGCAGCGGGGCGATCGGGGCGACCAATGTCTCACGGACAGCCGGCGTGAAAATCGGCCTGCTTTCCGGCGTTCTGGATTTTGCCAAGGGCACCGCGGCAGTGTTCATTTCACGATTGATTATCGGAAACAGTTACGTGATAGCAGGTCCTTTCAGCTTCGGCCCGCTTTTCGGAGCGGTACTGGCAGGTTTAGCCGCCGTTGCCGGGCACAGCTGGTCGATTTATCTCAAGTTTCACGGCGGCAAAAGCGTGGCTGTGTTTTTCGGCGGCCTGGTGGCTTTGCTCTGGGTTGTGGCTTTATTCGGCGGTGAAGTTTTAGCGCTCGGCGCCACCTCGACTTTGTTTATGTCGCTGGGCTCACTGGCCGGAGTCGTAGGCACCTACGCGATACTGATACCGCTGACAATCTCCAACCGGTTATCCCCGGATTACCTGCTCTATGCTTTCGGCGGCACGGCGATAGTTATCTACCAGCACCGGGGCAATATTGTGGCCCTGTTTAAGGGCATCGAACGCAAGCTGGGCCAGCGTGCCGAGAAAGTGCGGGCGCACTCTGGTCAGCAAAAGAAGAAAAGTTAGTCCGGATGATAACGAATAGGTAGAAATTGAGATTGCCCAAGCGGTGCATAAGCATCTGCTTTAGAGGCGCTGGATCCCGATCCCCTATCAAGTATGGGACAAGCTTTCATCGGGATGGAATACGGGGGTTACTTCCTCTTCGGTTGTCCCAGGCTCTGCGCCAGCTGCTCAAACAACTGCCGCTGTTCTTTGGTCAGGGAATCAGGCGTGGTGACGGAAACATTGATAATCTGGTCGCCGCGGCCCCGGTCCTGCAAATGGGTAATACCCTTATTCCGGAACCGGAAATTAGCGCCGCTCTGGCAGCCGGCGGGGATTCTCAGTTTGGTATCGCCTTCCAGCGTCGGCACAGTGGCTTCCGTACCCAAAGCTGCCTGGGCGAAGTTTATCGGTAATTCATAATAAATATCGTCACCCTGACGGGTGAAATATTCGTGTCTTCGAACGGTAATATTAACAATCAGGTCGCCGCTGGGCCCGCCGCGTGAACCGGCATCACCCTGACCGCGGATACCCATCTGGTTCCCCTCATTTACACCGGCGGGAATTTTCACCGGGACGGTACGCTGATGCCTTTCCCGACCGGTACCGCGGCATTTGGGGCACGGTTCGGTAATGATGCGGCCCTCTCCCCGGCATTTCGGGCAGGCAGTGACATTAGTAAAACGTCCGAAGACGCTGGATTTGACCTGTTTGATTTGTCCGCTGCCGTTACAATTGGAACACCGCTCCGGCTGGCTGCCGGTTTTGCTGCGGGTACCCTGACACTCGCTGCAATATTCGCTGCGGACAAGGGTGACTTCTTTTTCACAACCAAAAGCGGCTTCTTCCAGTGTCAGGCTGACATTAATTTGCAGCGTCGCGCCTTTTTCCGGAGCCTGGCGCGCGCCGGCGGCGCTGCCGCCGAAGAAAGCTTCGAAAATATCGCCGAAGCCCATGTCAAAGCCGTCCGATTCCTGGCCGAAGAGATTAACGCTGCCGGTTTGTCCGAAGCGGTCGTAAGCGGCGCGCTTCGTGGGGTCGCAAAGAACCTCATAAGCCTCGTTTATTTCCTTGAATTTATCGGAGGCTTCATCATCATGATTATGGTCGGGATGATACTGGAAAGCGAGTTTGCGAAAGGCCTTCTTGATATCGTCACCTGCGGCGTCCCGGCCAACACCCAGGACCTCATAGTAATCGCGTTTTTCTGCCATATGGTTCTAAATACACTTCCTTGCTGAAAGGAGCCCAAAGATTTACCGGAGGGGCCAATGCCCCTCCGGTACTTATTTCATTTTATACCTTGTATGATGTGCCGTCTACAGTTTAGACCTCGTGGAACTCGCCATCGACGGTGCCGTCGTCTTTCTTGCCGCCGGGAGGAGGAGGCGGTTGATTGCCAGGAGGCGGAGGCTGCGGCGGTTGCTGTTGTTTATAGATTTCCGCGCCGACTTTCTGCATAGCTTCGTTGAGGGTCTGAGAAGCCTGTTTGACGGCATCCATGTTAGTGCCCTTCATTGCCTCGCGGACGGCAGTTACTTTGTCGGTGATTTCTTTATTTAATGCTTCAGGCACCTTGTCCTTATTGTCACGCAGGGTCTTTTCGGCCATATAAGCCATATTATCGGCAGTATTGCGGATTTCAACTTCCTCTTTTCGTTTAGAATCTTCGGAAGCGTGGGCTTCCCCTTCCTTCCGCATTTTTTCGATTTCTTCCTTACTCAGACCGCTGGAGACAGTAATGGTAATTTTCTGTTCTTTGCCGGTACCTTTGTCCAGGGCTTTTACACTTAAAATGCCGTTGGCATCGATATCAAATGTGACTTCAACCTGGGGCATACCCCGCGGCGCGGGGAGAATGCCGTCCAGCATAAACCGGCCAAGAGTACGGTTATCGTTGGCCATCTGCCGTTCGCCCTGAAGGACATGAATCTCCACACTGGGCTGACTGTCCGTGGCTGTGCTGAAAATCTGACTCTTGGAGGTGGGAATAGTGGTGTTGCGCGAGATGAGCGGTGTCATGACCCCGCCGAGGGTCTCGATTCCCAGTGTCAACGGCGTAACATCGAGCAGCAATACTTCCTTGACTTCGCCTCCGAGCACGCCGGCCTGAATTGCGGCGCCGATGGCGACCACTTCATCCGGGTTAACGCTCTTATTCGGTTCTTTACCGAAGAACTGTTTGACCTTTTGCTGTACAATCGGCATTCTGGTCTGACCGCCGACAAGGATCACTTCATCAATTTGCGCCGTGGTTTTACCGGCATCAGCGACTGCCTGTTTACACGGTTCAAGTGTTTTTTCCACCAGATCCATGACCAGCTGTTCGAGCTTGGCCCGGGTTAAGTTAACATTCATATGCTTCGGGCCGCTGGCATCAGCGGTGATAAACGGTAAATTGACATCGGTCTGCTGAACGGTGGAAAGCTCGATTTTGGCTTTTTCCGCCGCTTCTTTCAGTCTCTGCAGCGCCATTCTATCTTGCCGCAGGTCAATACCCTGATCGCGTTTGAACTCATCGCAAAGCCAATCGATGATTCTCTGGTCGAAATCGTCGCCTCCGAGGTGGGTGTCGCCGGCGGTGGATTTTACCTGGAAGGTGCCGCCGCCGATGTCCAGGACGGAAATATCGAAGGTGCCGCCGCCGAGGTCATAAACCGCAATGATTTCCTCTTTTTTCTTATCCAATCCATAGGCCAGGGCCGCGGCCGTAGGCTCATTGATAATCCTGAGGACATTCAATCCGGCGATAGTACCGGCATCCTTGGTGGCCTGGCGCTGGGCATCATTAAAATACGCCGGGACGGTAATCACGGCATCGGTGACCTTTTCCCCGAGGAAAGCCTCCGCATCCGTCTTCAGCTTCTGCAGGATCATCGCGGAGATTTCCGGCGGGCTATATTCTTTACCGCCCATTAACACACGGACTTCGTTATTCGGGCCGGGTTTTACTTTATATGTTTTACGGCGCGCATCTTCTTCCACCGGCAGTTCGCGCCCGATGGGTTCGCCGTATTTTCTACCCATAAAACGTTTAATGCTGTAAACGGTATTTTCCGGGTTCACGATGGCCTGGCGTTTGGCAATCTGCCCGACGAGACGTTCGCCTGTTTTACTGATGGCTACAATCGAAGGGAACAGGTGGCTGCCTTCCGCCGAAGAAATTACCACCGGTTCGCCGCCCTGCATTACCGCCACTTCACTGAATGTTGTTCCTAAGTCAATCCCAACTGTTTTTCCCACTTAAATACCTCCTGACAGTATTTTAATTGTATTTATTATTTCGCGATGTATTATTCCTGTTTTGTTTCCTCTTCCGGTTCTTTTACCGACTCTTCAATTACGGGTTCGCCATTACCGACGGCGACTTTGCTGGCACGGAGTACTTTATCATGCAGCCGGTAGCCTTTTTGCAGTTCCCGGACGACCTTGCCGTCTTCGCCTTTGACATGCATCACGGCTTCGTGAAGGTTAGGGTCAAAATTCTCTCCCTCTGCCTTGATCGGGGATAATCCCTGCGCTTCCAGCGTCGTTCTTAATTTACGTTCCACCAATCTGACACCGTGCACCCAATCCATTTTGGCCAGTTTGGGCGTGAGCGAATCGACAGCCCGCTCAAAATCATCCAGCACCGGCAATAATGAGAGGATCAACTGGGTATTGGCGTAAACACCCATCTCCATTTTTTCCTGTTCGAGACGGCGTTTATAATTAATGAAATCCGCCTGTGCCCTTTTCCAGCTCTCCAGGTAATCATCAGCTTTTTGCCTGGTCTCAGCCAGAGCCTTTTGTAAATCAGGCTTTGTTTCTTTTTCCGGCTCTTCTTTAAATTCGGGTCTGGTCGCTTCCGGTTCCTGGGGAATCATTTATTCTCCGCCTTTATTCGTAATTGCTATTAATTGTCCGATTCGGGCACGATTTTACGGCCGTACAGCCAGGCCATTAAACCGGTCAGTACTTCCGCCAGATAATCTACGGAAGCAATGCTGCGGGCGTACTGCATACGCGTTGGGCCGATGACCGCGATGCAGCCGATAGCCTCGCCCGGCAAACCATATTGACTGATGACCACACTATAATTCTGGATGGTTTCCGATTTATTCTCTTTACCGATGATGACATGCACGCCGCGGTCGGTAAGCTTGTCCGGCAGTATCACCCTCAACAGATTTTTATTTTCAGTCAACGCCAGCGAGGTCGTGGTCTGACGGGTACCGGCAAATTCCGGCTGGTTAAAAATAAATTGCAGCCCATCCATATATGGGGCTTCGTATTCAATTTCATCTTCGATTTTCATTATGTTCAATATGCAATCGGTGATGCTTTTTTCCAAATCGGATAACCCCGCTTTTTTTGCCTGAATCCCAGGATTATTTAAAGCTTCAAAAAGGCCATTTAACCGATTGCTGATGGCAGATAATTCCGTCTGTGTTACTGGTTGGTCGAAAACGGTCAGCTGCTGCCGGACCACCGCTCCCTGGAGAACCAGCACCAGAAGAGCCGTCGAATCCTGGATGCTGACCAGTTCCAAGTGCTTGAAAAGGCAATTATCCGGTTTGGCAGTGGCGACAATCGCCATGTTCTGAGACATATTTGCCAACAGCGTCGCGGTCAATTTCGCCCATTCCTCCACCCTGGTCTCGACCTGATGAAAGAGATGGTTGATCATCCGCTGCTGGTTGAGGGGTAGACGGATATCATCCAGCGATTCGACATAATGCCGGTATCCTTTATCGGAAGGTACACTGCCGGCGGAGGTATGCGGCTGGATAATATAACCTTCCTGTTTCAGGCGCATCATCTCATTGCGGATTGTTGCGGAAGAAACATCCAAACCGTTATTGTGCAGAACACTTTGCGACGGTACCGGTGCGGCCCGCGCTATATACTGTTCAACAATAGATTTTAGAATCGCTTCTGTTCTTGGCGAAAGTGTTTTACTCATATTTAGCACTCTAACCTTCTGACTGCTAATACATATTAAAGTATCATTTTGATGGATGATTGTCAAGAGATTTTAGTCACATAATTGAATACAACGCGAGACTGTGATAAACTAAATTCATGGAAATTACATGGTTAGGACATTCCTGTTTTAAATTAAAAGGCAAACAATCAACTGTTATCACCGACCCGTTTTCCCCGGCCATCGGTTATACATTAGGGAAAGTGACGGCGGATATTGTCACTGTCAGCCATCCCCATCCCGGACATTCTTATGTTCAGGGCGTTGCCGACGAACCGAGAATACTAAAGAGTCCCGGCGAATATGAATCCGGCGGAGTATTATCGGTGGGGGTGCATACATTTCATGATAATGAAAAAGGCGCCCAGCGCGGCAAGAATACGGTTTTTGTAATTGACGTTGACGATGTCATGATTTGCCATCTCGGGGATCTTGGACATGTGTTGACCGCAGAACAGGTTGCTGAAATCAACGGCGTAGATGTGCTGCTGATCCCGGTAGGCGGTGTTTCGACAATTGACGCAGTTCAAGCCGCCCAGGTTGTACGGCAGTTGGAACCTAAAATCATCATCCCGATGCATTACAAAACAGAAGCGGAAAAGAAGGACCTGGAAACAGCGGAACGTTTTCTGAAAGAGATGGGCGTCAAAGAAGCTGTGCCCCAACCGAAGTTGTCCGTGAACAAAAGCAGCCTGCCGCTGACCATGCAGGTTGTGATGTTAAGTTACAAATAATAGCTTTTTCTTATTGCCGCCGTCTGATTGTGACCACCACCAGCGCTGCAAGCGTTATCACGATAATTACCAACAGACCGATCCCGCCGTAAATTACCCAGTGCGGGATAGTAACGTTAACATTCACGGGTTGTGTTGTATCCGGTAACTGCACTATCAGCGTTGAAGTTATTTCAACCATCGTTTGCGGAGCAGCGGTAGTTGCAGTCGTGGCGGTGGTGAGGGTCGGTGTCGTGTCCGTGGTGGAAGTCGTTACCACCGGCTGTTCCAGCGCGGCAGCAGTAGTGGTAACCGGGGCAGTGTCCGTGATAAAGGCGCCGACAGCGCTCCAGCCGCCAAAACTGTTTTTAGATACGGCTTTTACTTTCCAATAGTAAGTGGTGTCATTTTTCAACAGGATATCGCTCTCCCAGGCATTAGTATCCACCGCGTTATCACCGGTTTTGTCAATGATGATGTCACTGAATGCCGTATCCGCGGCTACCAGTAAATCGTATTTTTCGGCAGAATTAATTGTGCTCCATTGAAAAATCGGCTTCACTGCAGTTTTCGCACCGGCCGCCGGCACCGATAATACCGGCACGACATCAGGGCCTCCCAACAAGGTATAGAACGACCAGGTATCCGACCAGCGGCTGAGGTAGGGACTGTTTATACGAACACGCCAATAATAAATGGTAGCAGGATTCAGCGCCGCAACGCGGACCGTAGTTGAGTTGGAATTACCCGTTAACCCGGCCAGAAGGCCGGAAAAGCTGGCGTTATCACTGACCTGCCCTCATACCCGCCGGCGCTGTCTACGGCTTCCCATTTTAGATTAAGGTTAATCGTATCCAGTCCCGGGGCTTTGTCAACCGGGGTGGTCAGAGCGGTTGGTAATGTCAAAGTATCGACAAATGTCATCAGACGCATGTTTTTTGTGTCGATTACCCACAGTTGATTTCCGAACATTGACATTCCGTTCAATGTCACCGCATCCTCCAGTCCGGACAGCACGGTTTCAAAGGTCGGGGCAGAATAAGTAGGATTTAAAGAACGGATCACACCTCCTTTCATATCGGCAGCGGCGGCGGGCTGCGCATTCAGCGCGTACACTGTGCCGTCACCGGCGATTGCCAACTGTTTAATCACGGCGGCATCCGGCAGAGAAGAACCGATGCCTTTCCAGACGGCGCCTTGACCAACCGTCAGACGGAAAATACGTTCCTTGCTGGTGGAAATTACTTTGGCATCGCTGGCGGCATAGACAATCCTGTTCTCACTGAATTTACTGTCAAAGGCAACGCTGATATTACCAATCCCGGTGGCGAGCGGCAGAGTTTGTCCCAACAAACCAAAGTTCGAGCCGTTATCCTGCGACAAGTAAACTTGACCGACCGAGTTCCCTGCTAAAATTGTTTTATCCTGTGAGTAACCCGGGGATAACACCATGCTAACCAGCGCCAGGTTGCCGGCCGCCGCCGGACTTGCATAGGCAATGCCACCGTTGGTCGTCTGGTAAATCAACCCTTTACTGGAATCATGACCGCCGACAAACCAGGTACTGCCGTCCACTATAGTCAGTGTGTCAACGGCACAAGGAGCAGGGCGGCCGCTGAAAGTTTGGCCGTTATCTGTTGATTTCCAGATTACCGGATTGTTATTCCCCTGTCCGGCGACAAGAATAATGGGATTATCCGTGCTGTATTGGGGTATAGTTTTTATTTTACTCAGATTATCGATGCCGTTAATGCTACTGCAGAAAATCCGGTCCCAGGTGGCGCCGCTGTCAGCGGTGCGCCAGAGGCTTTGTTTGATGTTACCGCTGTTAAAGGTCAGTAGAAAAACAGTCGTTTTTAGCGGCACGGCAAAATCGGGAATATCCGTTATTTTAGTATCGATCAAACTGATTTGATTCCAGGTAAGGCCGCCATCGCCGGAATAAGAGAAAGCGCTTTCGATGCCGCGCGTGACGGCGTAAATTTTATGCTGATTGGCAAAATCCGGCGCGGTTAACAAACAGGTATCGGTTTGGCCGGTGGGCGGTTTGTTATTTTGCTGCCAGTTCGTCCCGCTATCATTACTGAAATAAACCCAGGAATTTCTGGCGCAGCCTGCGAGTATCGTGCTGCCACTGACTGCCAGACTGCCGACATCGACAGCGTTCAAACTATTACCGGACCCGATTTTTAAATCCTTAGCCACTGACGCAGCGGGCACCGGGGCGCTGCTGATTTTATAGACATCACCACCGTTGGCTCCGGTATCGATACCGATAAAAAAGTATGCATTATTTGATATGCCGCTGTAAGCGTCGGGAAAGCCAATCGTTGATGTCGCCGGGACGAGCGCGTTAATACGGCCATTACCAATCGTCTGGCTCCAGTTGAGGTTATTGACCCTGCTGATAACCAAAGTATTTGTTTCATCTGAAGCAACGGCGATGATCTGACGGTCGGTATTATAATTAGGAGAGAACGCAACCCGGCAGACATCATAATTACCGATATTGGTGTTGCCCCACGTGCTGCCATTTTGACTTTCGTCCAGCAGATAGACCCCGCCGTATTGCGCGGCATGAGTATCGGTTGTGCTGACAACGACGGTATTGGAACTGCCGGTGTTTACTACATCAATTGAAGTAACAGAAACGGTCCCGCTGCCGGCGCCGCCCGGATTTGACGGCAAAGGGGTAAACGTAGCGCCGGCATCCGCCGATTTGTAAACGCGTGAAGCGGTTGCATAATAGATACTGGAACTATCCTGAGGTGAAACCGCAATATCTATAATCGCGTCGCTGACTTTACCGGTTGTCGTCCAGCTGCGCCCGGCATCCGCGGATTTAAAAAGAGTGTACGTAGTCCCCGAGGGGTTAGCATAACAATAAAGGGTACCGTCATTGGCCATGGTCAGGCAGCGGATGTCGGAACCGGCGGCCAGGGTCCATTTTCCGGCAACTCCTTCGGTGGGGATGTTCACCGGCACCCACTGCGCGGTGTCGGCTGCGGATACCGGCCGGGAAAAAGAGATAACGGCGGCGACTAAAGGCAGAAGCAGCAGCACCCGGAGCGCCCGTGCCATTATTTTCATAGTGGAATTATACTTGACTGATTATTATATGTAAATTTTATTTATATATGATGCTGCATAAAACGGAGCCACAGCAGGTACGGCACAGATTGACACCTGTCCGTCCGAAATGTAATACTGACGGAAGAAATGACTGATTAGGCAAAGGCGGCGGACAAATTGCCGGCAGACAAAATTAAACCTCTGGAGAGAATGTTCTACCCCGCTTCAGTTGCGGTCGTGGGCGCATCTTCCAGCGCCGCGGAAACAGGCTGGGTCAAGCGACTGCTGGACTTCGGGTATAAAGGGAAAATCTATCCCGTTAATCCGAAAGTCAGGGAAATCCGGGGCTTAACAGCCTATGCCAACATCAGCGATGCGCCTGACCCCGTCGATTACGCGATATTGAATGTCCCGGCGCGTGCTGCGCCCCAGGCACTGCGGGACTGTGTCGCCAAAGGGGTGAAATTTGTGCACTGTTATTCCGCGGGTTTCGGCGAAGACGGCAGTGAAGAAGGAAAGCGGCTCGAATCCGAAATAGTCCGCATTATCACCGGCACCGGGACCCGCTTACTGGGTCCGAATTGCATGGGCATCTACTGTCCGGAATCAGGCATGACCTTCGGTGACGATTTCCCCAAAGCGGAGGGCCGGATCGCAGTGGTTTCCCAATCTGGGGCCGAAGCGTCCCGTCTGGTACTGCTCTGCCGGGATGTCAATTTGTTTTTCAGTAAAGTAATCAGTTACGGGAACGCCGCTGACCTGGACGCGCCGGATTTTCTGGAATATCTGGCGATGGACAAGAAAACCGGGATAATTGCCGTTTACGTCGAAGGGGTGAAGGACGCCCCGGCGTTTATGTCTGCCGTCCGGAAATGCCGGGCAAAAAAGCCCGTTATTATCCTGAGGGCCGGGACCACGGAAAACGGCGCCCGTGCTGCGCTTTATCATACCGCTTCCGTCACGCGGTCCGAAGAGACATGGGATACCTTTTTCAAACAGACCGGCGCAATTCCGGCGCTGACGACGGACGAAACGGCTGATATTGTTCAGGGGTTGAGCCGCATCAGGAAAATGAACGGTCGGCGCGTCGCCATCGTCGGGCGGGGCGGCGGTATCGGGGTGGTGGCAACGGATATCTGCGAGCGTGCCGGACTGAAAGTGCCGCCCTTCAGTAAAGAAACACAGGCTAAATTACACGAAATCCGGCCTGATGCCGGCGCCGGACTGAGAAATCCGGTCGAACCGAAACTGGGCATGGAAGGGGCGACCGAATTCTACCTGCGGGGTTTGCCGATAATCGACATGGATACGGAAACGGATATCATCCTGATTCAAATGGCAGTAGATATCTATGGAGGCAGCGGCGCGGACCTGAAACAGACTTTGACAGAGTCTGCCTACGCATTATGCGCCGCGTCAGATTCAATCAGAAAACCGCTGGCGGTGGCCCTGTTTACCGGCGGTCGGGCCGAGACGGTTTTGGCTGCCGCGGCCGCCAGGGATATCCTGACCAAAGCCGGAATTGCCGTGTTTCCAGCGGTGGAATCAGCCGCACGGGCAATCAGCAAAATACCAATTACGAAATCCTGAACAAATTCGAACAAACAGAATATAAATTTCAAGAAATAACGAGTCCGGCCGGGATTTCAACAATTCGCAATTGCAAACATTCGCGGTTGGTAGACAGGCAACAAATCACAGGATTATCGCCGGGAACTATTTCAGTTTCTCCGGCAATTCTGACATTTTAACCGTTTCCTGCTGCGCCGAAACCATATCCCGTAAAATCGCCGTGCCGGCTTTTACCTCGTCGTCCCCGATGATGACCGCCTTCGATATTTTCAGGTTGTTGGCCTGCCGCATCTGCGCTTTCAAACTCTTGGCGGAGGTGGCGGAAATCACCCCGGTACCCTGCCGCCGCAACGCCGCGGTCAGTTTCATCGCTTCATTCCGGGCAGCTTCACCGAGGCAGGCGACAAAAATCTGCGGCGCCGGCACCGGTGGGACGGGGATATTTTGCCGTTTTAAATTCATTATCATGCGTTCCATTCCCGCCGCAAATCCGATTGCCGGAGTTGGTTTACCACCCAGCATCTCGATCAGGCCGTCGTAGCGCCCGCCGCCNNAGAATCGTGCTCTGAGATTTTTCTTCTTCCGGCTGGATTTCAAAAACCGTGCGGGAATAATAGTCCAACCCCCGCACCAGTCGCTGGTTAACCTCAAAAGGTATTTCCAATATTCCCAGGTAATTCTTCAATTGCTGGAAATGGTCGGCGCAGGGCAGGCATAGATAATCGATGCTTTTCGGTGCCTGATTGACGACTTGCTGGCAGCCGGGCTGCTTGCAATCAAGCAAACGCAGGACATTGCGGTCCAGACGGGTCCTGCAATCCGGACAAAGCTCTATGATATGGTTGTTGAAATAACCGCGCAAGACTTCCAGATATTTGGGCCGGCATTCCGGGCAGCCGATGCTGTTGATAAAAAGCAGGGTGTTTTGTAAACCCAGCGATTTCAGCAATTGCCAGGACATGTCGATGACTTCGGCATCGAGAAACGCGTCCGCTTCCCCGATGGCTTCGCACCCGAACTGATGGAATTCCCGGAACCTGCCCGCCTGCGGCCTTTCGTAGCGGAAATGCGGGGAAAAATAGTAGAGTTTCACCGGCTGGGGCAGATTCTGAAAGCCGTGCTCCAGATAAGCCCGGCAAACGGAGGCAGTGCCTTCCGGTTTGAGGGTAATACTGTTGCTGCCGCGGTCGTCGAAGGTGTACATTTCCTTTTCCACGATATCGGTACCCTCGCCAACACCGCGGGTGAAAAGACGCGTATCTTCAAACACCGGGGTTTCGATGCGTTCGTATCCGTAAAGCTGACAGATATAAGCTGCTTTCTCTTCGATATAGCGCCAGTAAGCCTGTTCTTCAGGCAGGATATCCTGGGTGCCGCGGGGTGCGTTGTACAATGCCGTTCACCTCTTAACAATCTAAAAGTTAGGATACATCATTTAGCCGTAGATTGTAAAGAAAGAATATTTTACAAATAAAAAATCTATTATTTCTTATAATCATATTGTTGTTATGAATAATAACTTATGTTATCCTTTTCTAAACCACTTTGTAACAGGAGGGAAAAATGGTTAGCAATGACTCATCAAAAAAAGAATTGTACACAACTTACCTCGCAAAAGAACTAAAAATGAGTACGAAAGAAATGTTCCAACAGCTGGTTGAGGTAGGATTGATAATAAGAAATGGAGATGACTGGGAACTTACCCAAGCAGGCAAATCTAAGGGCGGGATATACAAACAGGTTGATAACAAAAGACGTATTATCTGGCCAGAGTCGATTATCGCCGATTTGGATGATACGCAAGCGAAGCAAAGCGGGAACTTAGTCACTGCAACCTATATTAGTGACAAATTCGATATACCTGCTAGGAGCTTGGGTCACCACTCA
>PMCB01000063.1 GCA_003153955.1 Dehalococcoidia bacterium
CAATAAGATGAAGCAAATAAAAATCCGTCGACGTCTTTTCTTTTAATTCCGGGAATGTCATCGAAGCAAGCCTTGCCGGCTTCCTGGACGACATCAACCAGACTTGCCGACCGGCGTCCCCACAGACTCATCCCTCCGCCAATGATGCAGACCTGTCTTTCGCTCATGTAGTTTCCTCCCTCATTAGATTGCTATCCATTATTAAATATTACAAAGTTTTAAAAAAGGTCTTATGTACTTTTTTAATCCGGCAAACTGAATCCTGCTGGAGCGCGGCTGTTGGAGAGGATAACAACCCATAAGGGTTCACTGCCCTCACCGGCCTGAAGACGCTGCCAATGGTCTTCCAATTTGAAGTGCAATTTAGTTATTAAACTGACGTTTCACAGGATGAATAGTACGTGTAGAACTCTTCGCAGTTACACTACCTTACCTTGAAGATTATCATATCCAGAATCGGCTAGTCAATTCAGGAACCATCATTGGAATTTACTTTCAGCCGCAAGCTAAATTAAAGGTTGCCGGAAGGTTACAAATTTGTAAAGGTTTTTCGATACCGAATATTCTATAGAATAATCAACACATTCTGTTCGTATTGTTAGAATATATTTCTCCAATCATATTTTGGATAAAAACAAACTTAGCTCAGAAAATTAGATGGATGTGACTAAGTACCGATAATGGCTCTACGACCTCGGTCTATAGCCCCTCTCTCTAGCTCTCTCCCACGGCGGGGCGTACATTTCGGCTTAATTCCTCAAGTATTTCGTTGCGACTCAAAGGGGATTAACCGAGGGAAAACAGCTTCAAGCTTTGCTTGAAGCTGTTTTATTTACATTGTCATTGCCGGGCTTGACCCGACAATCCAGAAATTTTGGAGAGTCTTGTTAGGAATGGGTCGTTGGGTAAAAAAATTCATGTGTCACAGGTAAATTAAAATACAAATATATAGGAAAAATAGGCTTTAAATCCCCAGCAGTTTGCTCACCCGCTCATCTCTCCAGTGCCGCTGTTCTTCAAATGTGGAATGGGGCAGGAATTTCCTGTAGCAGTCTTTCGGGTTGTCACCCACGATATTCATTTGATTCATCTCGCTGACACCCAATCCCAGTTTCTGGCAATACCACAGGTACCCGACATCATTGATATCAAACCCCATCAATTGTGCGGCCAGGCAGTCGGCTGCCACCGGCGAACAGCTGCTGACCGCCACGCCCCAGTCGATACCGGTGCCCTTGATCGGGCCGTCGTTTTCCATGCCGGTGAAACCGTCGTTGATACTCAGTTGTAAAGGATATTTTTTCGCCAGCAGGTAAAGATTAAGGTTGTGCACCGGGTGGCCCTGATGCATCCTCCCCTTGTCGCCGTTATCGGCCAGCGCCCCCATCGCCAGGTTCTTGATGGAAAGTGTCGCACCGACCACGTCATGCGTCTTTACCGGGCCTATGGCGATGCGGTAGTCGCTCTCGATGAGTTGTTTGGAAAAGTTCAGTTTCATCGGCTGCAAATTGGCGTCGTAGAGTTCCACCGGTTCAAATTCTCCCTGATGCAGGTCAAAAAACCCAACCCCGAATTCCTTAAAAATCGGAGGGTAGCCGAGCTTGTCAAAGATCGTCTGCGCCGTGCCGCGGATGCCCTCGGTAATCGTGATTTTCCCCTGGTAGCGTTCTCTCAGAAATTGCAGTAAAGCGCGGACGCCGTCCGCGTGGGTCGCCCCCAGTTGATTATCCCGCGAAATCAGGTTTATTTTGATAAACAGGTTCTTAACGCCGATCAGGTTGATGTCATCGCCCAGCAGCCGCAAGGACCTTTCGATATTTTCAGCGCGGTTTCCGCCTTTTACCAGCGCAACTTTCGGTTTCATGGTTGTCTCCTCTCCCTGTTAATTGTGCACTACGCTCTAATACAATCCGGTTTTTTTGACAATCTCCAGCGCCATGTTCATGGAACTTGAGGGCAGGCTAAAATTATAATTACTCCCCGCCGTCTCGATTGAAATCGTGCCTGGCTGATATCGGTGTTGTTCAAGAATACTGTTTTGATTGGCTTCCATGGTGAAGTAGTTTTCTATTTCTTTTTCGCCGGTGATTTTAATTTTCCTGACTTGGGAAAGTTCGACGGCGAAATTCTGAGGGTTCTCTGCCAGCGCTGCGTCCGGCGGCATGGTCAGGTAGCGTTTGTAGAAGGTATAGCCGACAGTGGCAGCATTTATTATCCCGCCCAGGAATCCGCCTTCTTTCCCGGCCTGTTTGGCCGCCTGGTTGACCATGTCATTGGTCATTACGGCAAATATCATCCGGCGCTGGGTAACGATGATATTAAAACCCTCCATCGCCATCAGGTTCTTTTTGCGTGATACGGCAGGAATAATCCCGATGAGTGCTTCATTATTGATCGCAGGCTGCGGCGGCGCGTAAGCAGGGGCAGTTGGAGCCGCCGCCGGTGATGCTAATGGTTTACCGCAGGAGCTGCAGAAACGATCGTCAGGTGTCAGCGCTGCGCCGCAGGATGTGCAGAATCTGTTACCTTGAGTCATCTTATTCCCTCCGTTTTGATAATATTCATGTTGCCGGCCGTCAAACCTTAAGAAAATCAGGTCCGATATTGGTCAATATTATACTACTTGCCGCGTTTTATGGAAATATAATGAGTATAGACAAGGCAAGCATTATTGTTTAAAATAGGGGAACTTTCCGACATTTTACCTGTATTTTGTAACAAGCGGGATTAAGGAGACAGATTGTGGTTGATGAGAAGAGAGTTTATAATCAGGCGGCTGTTGTAGCGCGTAATTGCTGGATAGGCGCGCTGATTGGCGTACTGTTTTTTTTCTACCCCATCGTATTTCCTCCTGAAACTTACGGTTTAAATTTCGCGATGATGTTTGCGGCGATTATTATCTTTTTCAGCGCTATCATCAGCGCCATTATTTTTCAGAGACTGGCCGGTAATCTGAATCGATTGGTGTCCGGAGAGGGACTGTTAGCTCGCTGGACTTACTCTCAGGATGAATGGTCGCGTTACACCGAAGAGGAGCATCTGCGCGACCGTAAAGACAAATGGGCGTTATTCCGCCTGATTTCCATCATCGCGGCGATTGTGGGGATAATATTTGTGATTTTTAAGCATGATGCTTTACCGGTGATACTGGTGGTGATTCCGGGTTTGATTGCGATAATCGCGGCAACGGCGGCTCTTACCATTTCTTCGACTTACAGGCAGAATCGTTTGCATCCGGGGGAGGTATACATCGGCAAATCCGGCGCTTTGCTGGGCCGGGAGTTTCATTACTGGAAATTGCCGACAGCTTATCTGCAAACTGCCGTTTTCGAAGCGGGTAACCCGCCGGTAATCAAATTAGTATATTCGTCGCCGTCAGGGTATGCCCGGGGTGAGTACATTGCCCGTTTCCCGGTCCCGCAAGGCCGTGAGGAAGAAGCAAAACAGGTGCTGGCGCAGCTCAAAGGTGAAAAGTCCGATATTTAACAGGGAGGCGATAATGTTGACGACAACGTTTGCGAAAATACATGCGGAAAAAGGTTCTGCCGGGCTTTATAAAAATCTGGCCGAAGCGCTTGGAGGCGTCAGCCGCTACGGGCAAAACACTCCGATTACGCTCGATATAATTATCGAATCAATCGGATTAGCCGACGCCATCTGGGCAATGCGTTGTACCAATGAACCGTCGTTCAATCTGCTATTGGAGTTTGCCTGCCGCTGCGCGGAACATGCGCTGCCGGTTTTCGAGGCAAAATATCCGGAAGATAAAAGGGTGCGCAGCGCCATCGCTGCCGCGCGAAAGTATTTTGTTACCCCGGCGTCCGATTACCCGAAATATGAAGCGGACACAACCCATTCCGCTCATTCCGCCACCCACGCCGCTTATTACGCTTTCGCCGAACACGAGATTAAAGCCGCCTTTGCCGCCTGGACGGCCCATATCGCCGCCGATATTGCCGCCGATAACGCCCACGGATTCCAGTATAAGGCGGACGCCGCTCACGTCGCGCAGATGGCTTCTAATGTCGCTTACTCTGCGTATGCCAACTGGCCTATTGATGACACTGAACTGAGATGGCAGACAGACACGCTGCTGGAGCTGTTGAGGAAATAGTCTCCCCGCATCAGTGCATTATTTCCTCAGGCTTTTTTCTTCGCCGAAGTTGTGGTACTGCTGTTAGAAGAAGACGAAGAACTCTTGCTGTTGAAAATTGAATCGCCGATTCCGCTGATAAAAGCAATCGCGGAGGTCTGTTTAAAACCGGCCAGGAATGCGACCGCGATAGACAAAGCGGTGATGCCGACCTGAACCGTTGCCGTACCGGTAGTCGAGACGGAATTACCTACAGAGGCCAAACCGGCCTGGAATATCAGGTAGACAACGGCGCCTAAAGATAATCCCAATAACGGATGCAGAAAATACCACGACTGGAACTGGCGGTCGAAGTCCTGGTAGGTAAAATGCTCAATCAATCCCTTGAGCGCGTCTACGATACCCCCAAGACATCCCCAGACAGCGCAGGCTAAAATACCGGCGGCCATGCTGCCGGTGGTGCCGGATTCCGGAACCAGGGTTTTCCATAGAATTATCAAGACTAAAACTGCAGCGATTATTAAATTATAGACGAGCAGCTTAATAAAAACCCCGGGCCACATGCTGCGGGATTCGTAAGCCTGCACCAATCGGCGTTTGATGGCGTCCAAATCATTCAAAACATCGTCGGGTTTAAAAGTATCTACGGCTAGTTTTGTCCGCGCATCGGCGATTTGCGGGGTGCAATCACTTACCAGCGCTTTACAGTTACTCACCTCGGAGACTAACCGGGACAGCCGGTCTGTTTCATCCTCCAGATTATT
>PMCB01000079.1:0-2023 GCA_003153955.1 Dehalococcoidia bacterium
TTCATCAAACGCGCCGGGACAATTATTCTGGCGGTTTCCATCGTGATCTGGATACTATCGTATATTCCCCACGGCAATATTAATACCAGCTATCTTGCCGATATCGGGAAATTTTTGACACCTGTGGGAAAACTGATGGGATTGAACTGGCAGATGATGGTAGCGCTGTTATCCAGCTTCATCGCCAAGGAAAACACGCTGGCGACGCTGGGAACATTAACGGGCGGACAGGGTGCGGCGCTGACGGCACAATTGAAGACTTTATTGACACCTGCCGCGGCGCTGGCCTTTCTGGTCGTCCAGGTGCTTTTTATTCCCTGTGTGGCCACTGTGGCGGCAATTCATCACGAAACCAAATCCTGGCGCTGGCCGCTTTTCACCGTAGCTTATCAACTGGTGCTGTCATTCGCGATGGCCATTGTTGTTTTTCAAATCGCGCGAGTGCTTTGAGACAACAGGACGCTGACGGAGAAACAGCAGATAAAAAATGGTTGCATTACAGGATAGCGATATCAACAGAAGAAGGAAAAATATACCCCCAATGGGATTCGAACCCGTGTTGGCAGCGTGAAAGGCTGTTGTCCTAGGCCTCTAGACGATGGGGGCATGCAGATACATTATACCAAATACCGATATTAACGACAAACATTATTTAATATTATTCTTTTCCACTCTGAAAGTTGCTATATGACAGCAATGGTTTTGGTTCCATATTATCTCCGGTGATATAATTAGCCGTAGGGTTTCACAAACAATTGAGCAGTCATTATCGAGGCTAAACGTGGCAGACAGTCCCTTAGATCAGGCCCTTGATTTTATCTACAGCTTTATCGATTACGAAAAGAAGCGTGACCCGCACGTTAAAATCACCTGGGACTTAAAACGGGTCGAACTGGTACTGGAGAAACTCGGCAATCCCCATCTTAAATCCAAAACCGTGCACATTGCGGGCAGTAAAGGCAAGGGCAGCACCGCGGCGATGATTGCTTCCGTGCTGACCAAAGCGGGCTACAAAACCGGGCTTTATACCTCACCGCACCTGCATTTCTTCAACGAACGCATCCAGGTTAACGGCCTTCTGATCAGCAACGATGAAATTGCGGCAATGGTGGCTAAAATCAAACCGGCCGTAGAAGAGGTCAACAAAGAAGCCAGGTACGGACTGTTGACCACCTTTGAAGTCACCACCGTGCTGGGTTTTTATTATTTTGCGCAGAAAAAAGCCGACTTTCAGGTAATCGAGGTAGGTCTGGGCGGCAGGCTGGACGCCACCAATGTCGTACAGCCTGATGTCTGCGTCATCACGCCCATCAGCTATGAACACACCGATATCCTCGGCAAAACGTTAACGGCGATCGCGGCAGAAAAATCCGGCATTATCAAAAAGGGCGGCATTGTTATCAGTTCCCCCCAGGTCGAGGAAGCGGACGCGGCCATCGCCGCCGTTTGCGCTAAACAGGGCGCAAAACTAATCCGGGTCGGAAAAGACGTTACTTACAAGAGCACAAAGTTCGATGACACCAAACAATCTTTTACCGTCAACGGCAGGCTGGGCAGTTACGAACTGACTATTCCTCTGTTGGGAGAATATCAACTGAGCAACGCGGCCGCAGCGGTCGCGGCATTAGAAGTATTAATTGAAAAAGGCAATGCTGTGCCGGTGAGGAGCATCGTTCAGGGCATGCAAGAAGTGAAATGGGAAGGCAGGCTGCAGGTCCTCAACCGCCATCCGTTGGTCGTGGCCGACGGCGCCCATAATCAGGATTCGGCCCACAAATTAAAACAGGCACTGGCACAATATTTTAAATTCGAGCAGGCGGTGCTGATTATCGGCATGTCTTCGGATAAAGACTTGGCGGGGATTGTGGCGGAATTGGCCCCGGTTTTCAGAAAGGTAATCGTCACAAAATCCCAGCACCCGCGGGCAATGGATACCAAACCGATTGCCGAAGAATTCATGAAACACGGCATTGCCGCCCGGCAGACCGATGATATTTCCATCGCAATGCCTTTAGGTTTAAGC
>PMCB01000079.1:2071-2833 GCA_003153955.1 Dehalococcoidia bacterium
ACGGTGGACGGCGAAACCGTGGGAAAAATCGGACACGGCCTGGTAGTTTTTATCGGCGTGGCAAACGACGACACCCAAGATGATATTGAATATCTGTTAAATAAAATCCCACAGCTCCGCATTTTCGATGACACCGAAGGTAAATTTAATTTATCCGCGCTGGACCTCCGGGGCGAACTGCTGCTGGTCAGCCAGTTTACCCTGCTGGCTGCCACCCGCAAGGGACGCCGCCCCGGTTTCACTGATGCCGCTCCGCCGGATATCGCGGAAAATCTGTTCAATCAGTTTGTGGCGCAAGCGAGAACTACCGGATTGAAGGTGGAAACCGGCAGATTTCAGACCCACATGAATGTGACAATTGAAAACGACGGTCCGGTTACCATCTTCATCGACAGTAAGGAACGGCTCACCAGCCGCTCGACGTCATCGGACTTCACCTGATTATTGTTACCAGGTTCCGTCCCAGGTTACCTGAAAACTGATGACAGTGCCGACGACATCCCAGGTGCTGCTGTAACCGGGGGTAGGGAACAGACTCACCGGTTGGAAATTCTGCCCGACCGCAATGCTGACAGTTTTAACACAGCGGGAGACGCCGTTGCCGGGAACCACGCCGGTATCATCGACATAAATCAGCCCCCTGTCGGTTGTCTGGAAAGCATCCAGCGCATGAAGGCCGGTGGACAGGTCTACCGACACATAAGCACATCTGATGCCGCCTATCTCGGCATCGTTATGCAGTCTTTCGGCAAAGTCACTGCA
>PMCB01000113.1 GCA_003153955.1 Dehalococcoidia bacterium
GAATATGCCAAGAGCATGAATATCGGGTTTTCCAGCTTCGTCAGCGTCGGCAACCGTTCCGATATCGCCTCGACGGATATGCTGCAATACTGGGAACAGGACCCGGCGACGCGGGTTATTTTGCTTTACCTGGAATCTTTCGATAATACAGAGATATTCAGCCGCGTTTCACGACGGATATCAACTAAAAAACCGATTCTGGCGATTAAAGGCGGCAGCACGCCCGAAGGTTCGCGGGCCAGCCGTTCCCACACCGGGGCCATGGCTACTTCCGATGTCGTTTCGGACGCCCTTTTTCGCGAAGCCGGGATTGTCATGGTGGATTCCATCGGGGAACTTTTTGATTCGGCCATTTTGCTTGCCAACCAACCGGTCCCCAAAGGTAAAAGAGTGGCAATCCTTACCAATGGCGGCGGGCCCGGCATCCTGGCCGCCGATGCCTGCGCGCATAACGGATTGACCGTGCCGGAATTATCTGCGGACACTTTGGATAAAATTAAAGCTGCCATCACCCGCGATATTCATATCAGCAACCCCATCGACCTTACCGCAGGCATCAGCCCGGATGAGTTCGAAGCAGTTTTAAAAATTCTGGCCGCAGACCCGGGGATCGACGCGATATTAACCATCTATGTCCCGCCGGCCGGCCAGGACATTTCAGCCCTCGAAAATGCCATCAGCAATGCTTCGCCACTGGTCAGGGAGAACGGGAAACCGTTACTGTCCTGCTTCTTAGGCATGTCCGGGAAAAAAGGAAAAACAATGGAAGGCCATTTCGTGCCTTATTATCTTTTCCCCGAAGATGCGACCGCCGCATTGACCAACGCGGTGAAATACCAGGAATTAAGCGTTAAGGAAACCGGTTCCGTACCGGAATTCAAGGATATCGACCGCGGCCGGAGTCGCCAGATAATTAATGAAGTTCTGATGAGCAGCCCGCAGCGTCCGATCTGGATTGATAACAACCGGGTCAACGAGCTGTTTAAATGCTACGGCATAAATTATGCCGAAACGGTAGCCGCGGCTACCCCCGAAGAAGCCGCCGCGACAGCCGCCAAAACGGGATTCCCGGTCGTCGTAAAACTGAATTCCGCCACCATTACACATAAGACGGATGTGGGCGGGGTTGTGCTCAACGTTAAATCACAGGAAGAGGTAAAAGCCGCTTTCGATCAGATCAAGAGCAGCCTGGCAAAACTGGGACGCGAAAAAGAAATGCAGGGCGTTACCGTGCAGCGACAGGTTATGGAAGGCGCGGAAGTAATTATCGGGGTCAGTACCGACCGGATGCTGGGACATGTGATGATGTTCGGTCTCGGTGGGATTTATGCCGAACTGATAAAAGATACCGCCATCAGATTACATCCGCTGACCGACATCAAAGCCGCGGAACTGATTAACTCCGTAAAAATGGCGCAACTGTTAAAGGGATTCCGCGGGATGAAACCTTACGATGTAAAATCTCTGGAAGACCTGCTGCTGCGAATCTCGGCGCTGGTGGAAGACAATCCCCAAATTACCGAGATGGACCTGAACCCCGTTAAAGTACAGACAGAGGGGAAAGGCTATTGGGTCGTAGATGCCAGGATAATGGTACAATAAAAAACTAATAGGCAATATTCAAGTATCCCTGATCAAGAAATAATTGATAGCATAAGGAGACTTGCAATGGCGGAAATCAACCGTATTTTTAAGGTAAACGGTAAACCGTTCTTCCCCATCGGCACGGAAACAGTTTATGCCGGTTATGCGCTGAAGCCGGAAGAACACGAAAATGTGTTCCGGGGATTAAAAGCGATACACGGCAACAGTATGGCAATTCCGGTGCATTGGGATGCCATCGAGCCGAAAGAGGGCAAATTTGATTTTTCCAGTGTCGACCTGCTGATTGCGGACGCGCGGAAATATGGCCTCAAATTAGTTTTACTTTGGTTCGGCACCTGGAAAAACGGCGGCATGGAATATGTGCCGGAATGGCTAAAAGCCAACCCGAAACGCTTCAAACGGGCGCTCAATGCGCACGGCCGGGATTTGTGGTCGCTTTCACCACATTGCAAGGCGACATTGGAATCCGATAAAAAAGCATTCACGGCTTTAATGAAATACCTCAAAGCCAAGGACAGCGTCGAACAGACCGTGATTTCTATCCAGGTGGAGAATGAGCCGGGTATTGTCGGCACCGACCGCGATTACAGTCCGGAAGGAGAAGCTGCCTTCAAAGCCAATGTGCCGCCGCAGTTTATCGCCGCGATGAAGAAACAGGGTAAGGGCGCCACTTACGACATCTGGCAAAAAGCAGGAGCGAAAGAAACAGGGACCTGGTCCGAAGTGCTGGGATGGATGCCCGATGCCCCCCATTTCATGTACGTTTGGCACATCGCTGCATTCATCGATGCGGTGGCGGAAGCCGGGAAATCCGCCTATTACCTGCCGATGTTCACCAACCTGTGGATACCCCCGAAATGGTGGACGCTGCACGGCGCCCAGGCCGTCGATTATGTCGAGCGCGAAATTTTGATGGACATCTACCGCTGGGCGACCCCGCACCTGGAGACAATTGCGCCGGATATTTACACCCGTGAATCCCGGGCTTTTGAAAAGCTCTGCGATATCCACACCCGCGAGGATAATCCCCTGTTTACCACCGAGACCTCCGGCGACCAGAATATGTTCCGCGCCATTGCCCAATTTAACGCGGTGGGTTACCACATGGCCGGCATCGAGAATATTATCGACAAAGACGGCGTCGTTTATCCGGCCGCGCAGCATATCGCCGACAATATCCAATGTGTTGCTTCGGTCATCCCGCTGTTGCTCAAATACCAGGGAACCGGCAAAGTTCATGCCGTCATCGAAGAATTCGGGATGGACAGTTTCTGGCTGGGCGACCTCGAAGGTTATTTGGGCGTAGTCCAATTCGGGCCGCCGCGCATGGGCGTCCCGTCCGATTACCGCCACCGCAAACCACCGGCGCCGGCAGCGGGATGGAATCCCAACACGGCCGGACGCGGTTTGATTATCCAGGCCGCCAAACACGAATTTTATCTGACCGGTTTTGGCTGGCGCCTGCACCTCCGACCCAAAATTGAACCGGATAAGAACCGGTCTGTGCAGTGCCTGGCCGACTGGCTCTTCGAAATGCCGGAAGTCCATTATTTATCTGTCGACCAGGGCTATTTCGACGATGATGGTAAATTTGTCACCGTCATCCGGCGTAACGGCGGACAAATCGACTGGGGTTTGTGGGTCGAAGGCGATATCGGGGTTGTACGCGTCAGACTTTGCGAATAGTAATTGAACCGATAATAATCGGGGCGGGGCAGGTAATGAAGTTTCTACCTGCCCCGCCTTTTTATTTTATTAAACGGGCACATATTACGGCGCAACTGGACGATGGGTTTAACTAATCGAACCACCCTTTCGTCTTGAAATACCACAATTCAGCTGCGGCGATGATAACCATCAAAGTTATCACAACAATAAATCCGAGGGAAAAATTAATCCAGGGTACTCCACCAACGTTCATCCCTAATAATCCGGCTATCAAGCCAAGCGGCAAAGTAATCGCCGAAATAATTGTCAGAGTGCGTAAACGTTTTTCCACCAGGTCGCTGCCCGCCATTTGGTAGTAGGCGTACAAATCGTTGACACGGGTTTCCAACCGGTAGATTCCGCGTTGCGCGATCTCAATCTCCGATTGCAGGTCCTGCAGATATGCTCTCCGGTGCGGTTCTTTTAGGGCTTCATTATCCGAAGCGTTGAGACCTGCAATGCAATATTGCTGATTTTCTATCAGGGCAACCAGTTTATCGACCTGCCAGCGCAGTTTTGTGAGGTCTGTGGTGCGTACCGATCCCGGATTCTCGGTCAGTGTTTTAGCGGTTTTCAGGATTTGGTCGCGGACTTCGGTTTCTGCCTGAACGCTGGTGTCACTCTTTTCTAATCGAAGAATG